>WFQZ01000078.1 GCA_015486785.1 Thermoflexales bacterium | reverse complement strand
AGGTCGCCTGGGCGGCGGTGAGATTCCCGTCTTGATCCGCGCCGATCCGCAAGTGGATGTTCATCGCCTGGCGTTTGTACGAGGTCATCAGCGATTCCTCGCGGGTGAAGACCAGCTTCACCGGTCTGCCGGTGTACATCGCCAGCCGCGCTGCTTGGGCCGAGCATTGATAAAGCGGCTCATCTTTGCCGCCGAACGCTCCGCCCACCGGTGGTTGCACGATGCGCACCGCCTCCGGCGGAAGTCCCAACGTCTCCACGAGCACGTCGCGGCATTCAAAGGGACTCTGGTTGTTGGTGAAGACGGTCACGCCGCCGTCCGGTTCGGGGACTGCTAACACCGCTTCCGGCTCAATGTAAGCCTGTTCCTGGTGAGGAAACTCGTAACGCTGCTCCAGCACGACCGCAGAATCCGCTAGCAGCGGGCCGGGATCGCCGTTGCGCACGATGTCTTCCGCGCAGAGGTTGCCTTGCTCCATCGGGGCGGTGAGGGGCACCAAGGACGCTGTAGGGGACAGTGCCGATGTCATATCGGCCACCACCGGCAGTTCTTCCAACTCTAGCACGATGGCCTCAACGCCGGCTTGGGCCGCCTCAGGCGTTTCCGCCGCCACAACGGCGATAGGATCGCCCACGTAGCGCACTTTCTGGAAGGCTAGGATGTACATATCCTTGACGGGGAAGCCGAAGTTGCCGTACTCTACAAAGTCATCGGAGGTGATCGCCGCCCGCACGCCGGGGATAGCCAGCGCGGGGGATACATCCAGCCGCAGGATGCGGGCGTGGGGCACCGGACTGTGCAGCACTTTGGCGTACAGCATGTCCGGCATAGTCATGTCGGCGACGTACTTTGCCCGACCGGTCACCTTATCGGGGCCGTCTACATTCTGTGTGGTTACGTTCCCAATGTATCGCGTTTTCATCATACCCTCACGATTCTTCGGATTGCGCGGCACGTCTCTTGGCGGTGGCCTCGATGGCGTCCACGATCTGTTGATAGCCGGTACAACGGCATAGGTTGCTGTTGATGCCCTTGCGGATCTCGTCTCTGGTGGGCGCGGGATTCTTGAGCAACAGAGCCTCTCCGGCCAGCACCATCCCCGGTGTGCAGAAGCCGCACTGCACCGCTCCAAACTCCAGGAAGGCGGCTTGCATGTCGGATAAGCCGCCATCCGGGCCGTGAAGCCCCTCGATGGTGGTGACATGTCGCCCGGCGACTTTAGAGAGCGGCGTGCGGCACGACTTGGTCAAGCGGCCATCCAACAATACCGAACATGCGCCGCATGTGCCGGTATCGCAGCCGCGTTTTGCGCCGGTCAGCCCCAGCACGTCGCGCAAGAGGTCTAGCAACTTCATCTCCTCCGGCACGTCGTCCAGGGTGATCGGCTCTCCATTGAGTGTAAATTCTAACTTCATACTTTGCGCCTCCAAGATAACATAAATCGGGAGCAGCTATCCTCGTTTGGAGTGAGCTTTTTCCCTCGGTTAGTGAGTAAAACTTGTGTTAGTATAGCACGATATTCAAGGGCTGAGAATCTTCATTGCTGTTCGCTATTCATTTTTGGGAAATTGTTTATAATGGTCAATGTCTGGCACAAAAGTGAGGTTAGGGTGGCGATTTTCATGATGCTTTCGCGATTTTCTCCCCACAGTGTGGGCGATATTAAATCGCTGGCGAGGCTGGATACGCAATTAGACCGGCAACTGCGAGCGGAGCACCCGCGTGTTAAGCGGCTTGCTAGTTACGCCCTGCTGGGAGATTATGACTTCCTCAATATCTTTGAGGCTCCTGATGCCACAACGGCGGCCCAGGTGGCTTTGTTATTACAGGCTATGGGGATGGGCACGACTCAGACTTTGACGGCTATCCCTTTTCATGAGTTTCGTGAGTTGGTGGAGGATATCTGACGTGAGCCTTTCAGTACAAGACCAAACGATGATCGAAAAACTGGCGACGGACATCATCAAGCACTACAAATTCAAGCGTCCTCCCGTGCCTATTGAGAAGATCCTGTCCGATCCGCCGTTGGGCCTGGAAAGCATTGATATTAGCGACTTATCGCTGGTTTTCGGGATTGGGGAACATCGGTACGAATATCGGATGGCGATGGCGCGGTTGTTGTATCGTGAAATCTGCCGTGTGAGCGGCGAATGGGAGGAGAAGTACCCTTATAGCAACGACGCCGCGCGGTATTTCTCGTCGTGCGTGTTGATCCCTTCCACCTGGGCGGTCAAGGCGGCGCGGCGGCCTTTGGTTTCGTTGGAGAAGTTGAGTGAGGATTTCCAGGTGCCCACTTATGCGATGAGTAGCCGCCTGGCGCAATTAGGAAAACGGGTTCGGGGAATGTAGCCCTGAACAGAAACGACTTTCGCTTAGAATCCCGATTTTGCTCAAAAATCGGGATTTTGGTATGAAGGAGCTGTAATGACTGCAAACATCGCCGCTGTGATTTTGGCCGCCGGAGAGTCCCGGCGTTTTGGACGACCTAAGCAATTGCTGCGCTGGGAGGGTCGCCCCTTGGTGGCGCATCTGGCCGACGTGGCTTGGGCTGCCGAGCTGTCGCCGGTGATCGTCGTCTTGGGGGCGCACGCGGATGTGGTTCGTCCGGTGTTGGAGAAACGTCCGGTGCAGGTGCTGCGGAATTACCGTTGGGCTGATGGGATGAGCGGTAGTGTCCACGTAGGTTTGTCCGCCCTGCCCCCGTCCTGTGCCGGAGCGATTTTCATCCCTGTGGATCAGCCGCTGCTCACGCCGCAGTTCCTCCGCTCGCTGGTGGAAACGTGGCGGAGACATCCGGGGAGCATTGTTGTGCCGCAGGACGAAGTCCACGGCACGAAAGGAGCGCCGGTGCTCTTTGACCGGGCTTTGTTCCCTGAACTGGCGCAGCTTTCCGGCGATGTGGGCGGGCGCGCTCTTTTTGCCTCCCACGAAGCGCAGATCGTCTATCATCCGGTGCGTGAGCCGTGGTTGTTATCCGATGCCGATACGCCGGCGGCATTTGAGCGGCTCAAGGCTTATGAGCGCGGCCTTTCCCCGGCGCAGCATTTGGAGGGCGTCAAAGCCGTGATCTCCGATATGGATGGGGTGTTGTGGCGCAACCGCACGCCCTTGCCGGGGCTGCGGGAGTTTTTCGCGTTGCTGGAGGAACGTCAGCTCAAGTATGTCCTGGTCACCAACAACGCCAGCAAGACGCCGGAGCAGTACGTGGCGAAGTTGGCGCAGATGGGCGTCAGAACCACGCCTGAGCATGTGCTCAACTCCGCGCTGGCGACGGCGGCCTATCTGGCGGATCGCGCCGCGCCGGGGGCGTGGGTCTACGCGCTGGGCGGGCCGGGCACCATCAACGCGCTGCAAGAGCGTGGTTTCCGTCTTTCCGCCGGAGATCGCGCCGATTACGTGGTGGCCAGTTGGGATCGCGACCTGACGTGGAACAAACTCGCTACGGCGACCCGCTTGATCTTGGAGGGGGCGGAGTTTATCGGCACCAACCCCGACGTGACCTTTCCACTGGAAACTACGCTCGCACCGGGGGCCGGGTCGCTGCTGGTGACGCTGGAATCAACTACCGGCGTCACGCCCACGGTGATCGGCAAGCCGTATCCGTCGCTCTACCGGCAGGCTCTATCTCGCATGGAAGCCGTGCCGGATGAAACGCTGGTCATCGGTGACCGGCTGAATACCGACATCCTGGGGGGCGTGCGTTTGGGCCTGAGGACGGCCCTGCTGCTTTCCGGTGTGACGCACGCGGAACAGGTGCCGCACTCGGCGATTCACCCGGATGTGATTTTTGAAAATCTCGCGGCCTTGGTTGCCGCCTGGAACGGAGAACCGTATGCCTAAGAAACCCGCAGTATATGACCTATCGTTATCGGATTGGGAAACGCTTTTGGCGCGCTGGGGACAGCCGCGTTATCGCGCCAAGCAAGTGTGGTCGTGGCTCTATCGCAAGCTGGTCACGAGTCCGGCGCAAATGACTTCGCTCCCCAAGGCTCTGCGTCAACAACTGGAAGATGGTGTGCGCTGGTACATTCCGCGCGTGCTGGCACAGCAGGAATCTATGGATGGCGAGACGCGCAAGGACTTGCTGGCGATGGAGGATGGCGAGCAAGTTGAGGTGGTGTTGATGCGCTACATTGAGCGGCGCAGTGCCTGCATTTCCACGCAAGTGGGTTGCGCGATGGGCTGCAAGTTCTGCGCCACGGGGCAAATGGGCTTCCGGCGCAATCTCACCGCCGGGGAGATTGTGGCGCAGGTGTTGCACGTAGCCCGCGAGTTGCAATCCCAGGGGCAAAAACTGACGAACGTGGTGTTGATGGGCATGGGCGAACCGTTGTTGAACTACAAACACACGCTGGCCGCCGTCCGCCGCCTGATTCACCCTGACGGATTCCAGATGGGGCAACGGCGCATCACCCTGAGCACATCCGGTATTGCCCCGCAGATTTATCGCCTGGCGGATGAGGGGTTGCAGATCAATCTGGCCGTCTCTCTGCACGCGGCGACGGATGACCTGCGCAACGAGCTGATGCCGATCAATCGCAAGTACAACCTGAACGCGCTGTTTTCCGCCGTGCAGCAGTACATCAATGTGACCAATCGCCGGGTTACTTTTGAGTGGATTATGATTGACGGAGTCAACGACACCCGCGAGCAGGCGGAAGCTCTGGCCGCGCGATTGGGCGGCATGTTGGCGCACGTGAACCTTATCCCGATGAATCCCACGACTAACTACGCCGGACGCCCCTCCACCCCGGAGGCCATTGCCGAGTTCACTAAAGTGCTCGAACGGCGGCATATCCCCTACACGACGCGGCTCAGGCGCGGCTTGGATATCAACGCGGGGTGCGGTCAGTTGCGGAGTGCTTATCAAGGAGAGTGAGCAATGGAATTTAGAACTGTGCAGTTTCACCAGAGGAAGCACGTGGCGTTGGTGGCTCACGATAACAAAAAACGTGACCTGCTGGAGTGGGCCAAGTACAATCGCGAGACCTTGGCGGAGTTTGAAATCTACGCCACCGGCACCACCGGCTTGCTCTTGCAAGAGACGCTGGATTTGCCGATCATTCGGTTTAAGAGCGGCCCTCTCGGTGGCGATCAGCAGATCGGCGCGAAGATCGCCGAGGGGGAAATTGATTTCCTGGTCTTCTTTTGGGACCCGTTGGAGCCGCAGCCCCACGATCCCGACGTGAAGGCGCTCTTACGCATTGCCCAGGTGTGGAATATCCTCATTGCCACCAATCGCGTGTCGGCGGATTTTATCATCTCCTCGCCGTTGATTCGTGAAACGTACCAACGGCGCGTGCCGGTCTACAAGCGCAACATTTCCGCCCTGATGCGAGGTTAGCCGGACGAGGGAACAAAAAGACGCGCAAACTTTTAACGGTTTGCGCGTCTTCCCGATGGGTCGTACAGGATTCGAACCTGTGGCCCTGGGCTTAAAAGGCCCCTGCTCTACCGGACTGAGCTAACGACCCAGCGGGCCGCAGTATAGCACGAGCGATGAAGTTGTCAACTTTTGCGCTATCCGTGCAGACGTGCCAATTCCTCTTCCACGATGCTTTCATCCAGTCGTTTGAAGAGCGGCTTGGGCTTCTGCAAAGCCTGCCCGGCGGGTAATGTCTCGAACTTCCATTGCCCCACGGCTCCCTCCGGGTGATAGGTGAGCACCGGATGCGGTTCCTCCGACGTTCCTACGTCCTCAATGACCTGTTCCCCAAAAAGCGGAGCTTCGTATCCCAGGAGCCGATGCAATTTCTCCGACGAGAACGGCAGGAAGGGCGCGTAGAGGATTTTGAGCGCGTTGATCACTTGCAGGGCCACGTAGAGGCTGGTGGCTGCCGCGTCGCGATCCTTCTTCAGTTGCGCCCACGGGGACTTCACCTCCAGGTAACGGTTGGCCGCGCGGGCCAACTCCGTGGTCGTCCGCAGCGCGGCGCGGAAGTGGCTGCCGCGCAGAAGTTCGCCGACCGTCTCGAAGGTCTGCTCGGCTT
>WFQZ01000077.1 GCA_015486785.1 Thermoflexales bacterium | reverse complement strand
TGTCAATGAGGGCGGCCAGCAATTGGCCGTCGGCCAGGATGCGCTTGCGCCGCTCGGCGGGCGTCAGTTTGGCGAGCCGCCCCAGGGCGCCGGCGGCTTCCAGCTTGGCCTGCAGGCGATCCGCCTCGGTTGGCCGGAGCCGCTTTAGGGGGAAGGCTGTCGGTGCGCGATGGTAGCTTGCCGGGGTTTGATCCTCTTCTGCGGCCTCCCACTCGTAGGGGCGGGCCGTGCCCAGGATGACGGCGCGGATGCCCTGGCTGTAGAGGTGGTCCACGATCTGGGGGTAGCTTTCCACCTTGTCCAGCTCGTCAAAGCAGAGGATCAGGGGGGGGGCGGCGTGCTCTTGCGGGGAAGCGGCGGTGTTTTCCCGGAAGGGCAGTCCCTCCGTCGGGAGGTGCCACAGCACCGGATAGCCTTCCTCGGCCAGCTCCCAGGCCAGGCGCATCAAGAGGGTGGTTTTGCCCTCGCCCGCCGCGCCCAGGATGAGGAATTGGCGGATGGTATCCGGCGCGTCTTGGCGGATCGCCGTGAGCAGGTCCGCCTGCAACTCGCGCCGCGCGTCGTATGCGGCGGCGATGTGCCGCCAGGCGGGCACGGAGCCACGGTAACATTCCGGCACATGCCCCGGCGCGGCGGCTTGTTGCGCCTTGGCGCGTTGCGTGCGGCGGAAGTCCGCGCTCAGGTGGCGGAAGTGGGTGGTACTTTTTTCCACCTCCAAGCGAACTTGGTTGTGGTCACCGGTGATGAAGATGCTGTGCCACACGTCGCCGGCGGCGGTGATCCCTCTGGTGGGGGTGGGTGTTTCCATAGGCTCTCCTTTCTTCGTAGGTGCGACGCACTTTGGAAGTGCGTCGCACCTTAAAAGTGCGTCGCAACTAAGCGCAACTGACATTATACTGCGTTTTCTGAGGTGGTTTTCCGGCGGCGGGGCGGGGAGGTACGAAAAGAGCCTGGTTTCTGTGCAAAACCAGGCTCTTTTGGGGTGGAGGCGTAAGCTATCGCGCTTCTTTCTTCGTGAACACGTAGATTGAGGGCGGGTAATTGTTGAACTGCACCATCAGATACCAGGAAAGGCCGATGCTGACAAGCTGCATAATCAGCAAAGCTATATCCCACTGCCCGGTCTTCAGCTTGAGGTTGGGGAAGAACATCATCAGCCGCACGATGATGTTAAGCCCCTGCACGAAGTTGAGCGAGCGCACGCCGGCTTCCGGGTCGAGCGTGCCGGTGTTGACCCCGATCAACGCGAGCAAGAGCAGCAGCAAAATCGACGGGGGCAGCACGGCGGCTTGGGGCGCGGTGTCGAAGAACGAGGGCGGGTAGAGTGCTACGGCTACGATTTGCAGAACAATAAATGTGATTGCGAGTTTTGTTTTGGACATCATCAAGCTCCTTGAGTCAGGTAAGATGCCGTGATTATAGAAGAGCTTTCCTAAAGTGTCAATCCTTTAGGTGCATCGCATAGGTGCGCATAGGTGCGACGCACTTCCAAAGTGCGTCGCACCTGACCGACACTTGCTCCAAAGGTCGCCGACACTTGCTCCAAAGGTCGCCGACACTTGCTCCAAAAGTCGCCGACGTATGCTCCAAAGGTCGCCGCACCTAACTGCACCTTAGTGAGCACCTGATTGCGCTTGGCGGTGGGCAGTTATAACTAAGGTACAATGGGGTACAATGGCTCACCACGAGCGCACAGTCAAATTTAACGAGGTGCAGATACGATGAAATTTACACGCCCAACCGGAACTCAAGACATTCTGCCGGAGGTGCAGCCCTACTGGGAACACATCCTCCGGCACACGACGACGCTGGCCCGCCAATACGGCTTCGCGCGGCTGGATACGCCGATCTTTGAAAAGACGCAGCTCTTCGCCCGTGGCGTGGGCGCGGGGACCGACGTGGTGGAGAAGGAGATGTACTCCTTCCGCGATAAGGGCGGCCACGAGCTGACGTTGCGCCCGGAGTTCACCGCCGGAACGGTACGCGCCTACATTGAAAACGGGATGCGGGTTGCGCCTCAGCCGGTCAAGCTCTACGCCACCGGCCCGGCGTTCCGCTACGAACGTCCGCAGGCCGGACGATTCCGCCAGTTGCACCAGTTCAACGCCGAGATCATCGGGTCGCCTTCGCCGCTGGCCGATCTGGAAATTATGCTCCTGGCGTGGGATATTTACGAAACGTTGGGCATTCAAGGGCTGTCCTTCCAACTGAACTCCACCGGCTGCCCGAAGTGCCGTCCTTCCTACATTGAGGAGCTGAAGGCGCACTACCAAGCGCACTTTGATGTGATTTGCGATGATTGCAAACGCCGCTTGGAAACGGCTCCGCTGCGCGTGCTGGACTGCAAGAAGGATCAGTGTCAGCCGGTGATCGCCGCCGCGCCGAAGATCACCGCGCACTTGTGCTCCGAGTGCGCCGATCACTTCGCCACGCTGCGTTCCTACCTGGACGATCTGGGCCGCCCGTACACGCTCAACCATCGCTTGGTGCGCGGGCTGGATTATTACACCAAGACGGTGTTTGAGGTGTGGGCGGAGGGCATCGGGGCGCAATCAGCCGTGTGCGGCGGCGGTCGCTATGATGGGCTGGTGCAGCTTTTGGGCGGCCCGGCGACGCCCGCCGTAGGCTTTGCCGCCGGTTTGGAGCGGATGGTGATGGTGATGCAGGCGCAAGGGATCGCCGTCCCGCCGCTGCCGACGCCGCCGGTGTTTGTCGTCCACCTGGGGAAGGCGGCGCGGCTGCCCGCCGTGCGCTTGCTGGTGACGTTGCGTCAAGCGGGCGTAGGGGCGCAGATCGCGATGGGCGGCAGTTTGCGTTCGCAGTTGCGCCAGGCCAACAAACGCGGGGCGCGAATCGCGCTGCTGGTGGGCGAGGATGAGTTGGCGCAAGGCGGCGTGACGCTGCGGGATTTGGCCCGTGGCGAGCAACGATACGTCCCGCTGGGGCAGGTGGTGGCGGCGGTGCGGGAGCGGCTCGGATGATGGATTGGCACACCATCGGCATCATCTACAACGAGCGGGTGCCGGCGGCGCGTCCGCTGGCGGCGGAGGTTGCGGCCTGGCTG
>WFQZ01000076.1 GCA_015486785.1 Thermoflexales bacterium | reverse complement strand
TCGTTTGCGGAACATCTGCTCGTGGCCGGTGTGATCCACATGCCCGGCATGGCCATCGTGGCCGGTGTCATGCCCGGCGTCATGCCCGGCGTGACCAACATCGTGGCCCGCGTGTCCGGCGTGACCGGCGTCGTGGCCTTTGTGGTGCTCTGTGTGAGAATCATGCTCTTTCATTAGAAATGCCTCCTGTTTTTGAAAGTATGTCAAATACATCGTATAGCCACTACGGCTAATCCATCCTCCAGCTCCTTGTTTTCCTCGCAAAGGAGCGTGTCAGCGTAACAATGCGCCGTCAGCAGGGAGATCTATCAGACACACTATCTCAAACTCCGCCACCACAGGCCAATCACACGACGGTCAATGAACCTCCTTCACCACGCTATTCCTCTGAGAATTTTGCCTATCAGCCCGCGAGTCGCAGAGGACGCGGAGATTTCACCCTCTCGCAGCGTCCTCCACGGCTCTCACGGCGAGCAGTTACCACCACGCTTTAATGTGCTCATTAAAGTGGAGGTAAGTCATCAGGAATACGATCTGGAACAGAGAGATGATGGCCGGATACATCGCTATAACCGGGCCACTGTTTCCGAATGCAGTCACCAGTAGACCTATCGTCAGGGCCACATTCTTGCTAACCGTAGTAAACACTATCGCCTGGTTATGCTCGTAATCTAATTTTGCGACATATTTATTAAACAGCAGCGCTACGGCGATCATCGTTATGTAAAACAAGGTTGCCACAGGCGCAATTGCCATCACGTGGCCCCAATGTTTTATTATCAACTGTCCCTTGAGCGCAAAGATCACGAAGATCAAAACGTAAAGGAAAAGTAAGGTGATGAGTGAGAAGATCGGCTTGATTTTCTTGAAATCGATGCCTTTGCGCTCTATCAGCCTTTCCCTGGTTATCAGACCCAACACCAACGGTAGGACCAGCACAGAGAGCAGGCTTTTGACGATCTCAGCTAAGGGGATTGCCTGATTCCCCAGACTTAAAAAGCGGATGGTTATTGGATACACGACCAGGGACAACACAAAAGCCAGTGCCACAATCACACTGGCGGAAACCATGTTTCCTTTGGAAAGTCCTACGTACCCCAATCCCATGCTGGAAGCAGGCGCAACAGCCAGGAGAATCAGGGCAACTTTAATGTCTTGAGAAACCTGGAATATGTCGCACAGCAGCCAGTACAGCAGAGGGGCCAGGATGAAGTTAAAGATCAACGCAATGGTTATCGGTTTATGAGCCTCCTTGACCATCTTGAGAGATTCAAAAGAGACGTTGACCATCATCGGGTAGATCATCAGAAAGACTATCACCAGAATGTACTGGGATAGGAATCCAACAGCATAGTGAGTGCTCACCAAAATCCCCGCCGCGATTATCAGCAGCGTGTAGAGCAGCATGTTCTTTGAAAGGTGCTTTGCTAATTTCCCAACCTTTACCATCTTTCTCCTTGTCAGCGATATTGCATGGCGCCTAACTCAAAATTCGCACAGTCGCGCCAAGCGAATCTGGGCGTTATCAATTGCAGGGAAAAGGGAAGCCCTCTTCCCTGCAATGTTCATCGTCAAGACAGCTATCCTCCCGCGTTCAGTCGGCCATTCTTTTCAAGCTGCCTCTTCACCTTCGCCCATATTCCATCCTTCTTGTAGATCTCGCGCACGTATTGAATGTCGGGGAAGGTAATGGCATTTCCAAGGCAGAGATTAGCGCACGTGGTACATCCCACTACGCACTCGTAGGGCCGAGCAACTATGGGGCCGTCCTCCGTCCACTCGTACACATTCCTTCCGCAATTCATGCACATCCCGCATTTGACGCACTTCTCAGGGTCAATCGTGGGAAACCAATCAATGTTTTCTCTGGGATACCCAGTCAGCCAAGCCATAGTGATTCCTCCTTAGTTTAAAGTTATTCATCAACGTCACTTCCAACAAAGAGGAATCCGCGCCCCAGCCGTCCCACCAGCATTGGCAAACATGTCTCATTTGTTTCCTCCTCCTTTGCCTAAAAAAGAAGAAACTTGTTTATTATATTAGCCAACTGATGATTATTGTCAAGCCACGGAGGAACGTCTGTTGTGATATACTGGCGATTGTCGCGGAGCAAGCACAATTCGGGAGACAAGGAGATACTTATGGCTCATTTCACACGCACATTTGATGCTATCAACGCCGCCAACCACGCAGAGGTGGGCGGCAAAGGCGCAAATCTAGGCGAGTTGACGCAAGCAGGCTTCAACGTACCGCCGGGGTTCTGCGTGACCACCGAGGCTTTCCGGCGATTTATGGCCGATGCGCCGACAGACATCTACCCCCAGCTGGAGCAAATAACACTCGACGATCTTGAGCAGCTCCGCCGGGTCGGGCACGAAGTGCGCACATCTTTGGAGCGCGTGCCCTTGCCCCAAGAAGTCACCGAGTCTGTGGTGCGAGCCTGGCGGCAGACCGGTGAGACGTATGCCTACGCAGTTCGCTCCTCCGCCACCGCCGAGGATTTGCCCTTCGCGTCCTTCGCCGGGCAGCACGACACTTACTTAAACATCCGGGGGGCGGACGCGCTGCTAAAAAGCGTGAAGGCTTGTTTCATCTCACTGTTCACAGATCGCGCGATCTTGTATCGCCTGCAAAACGGCTTTGACCACCGCCGGATCGCGCTGGCCGTGGTCATCCAACAGATGGTGCAAGCGGATGTCTCCGGCGTCTTGTTCACCGCCGACCCGGTCTCCGGCAATCGGAACATCGCATCCATCGATGCGAGTTTCGGGCTGGGCGAAGCAATCGTGTCCGGCCTGGTTTCAGCAGACTTGTACCGGGTGGATAAGCGCACGCACCGCATCCTCAAACGGCAGGTGGCCACCAAGCGGGTCGCCATCCGCGCCCTCGATGCCGGCGGCACCCAACAGATCACATTGCCCGCAGGCGAACGCACCCGCGCGGCACTCACAGACACCCAGATCGGCGAACTAGCTCGGCTGGGGAGTCAAATCGAGGCGCATTACGGCAAACCGCAAGACATTGAATGGGCCATCGCAGCAGACACGGTCTACATCATCCAAGCGCGTCCCATCACCTCGCTGTATCCGCTGCCGATGCCGCGCCCTGAAGACGACGCGCTGCACGTTTATTTCAGCATCTCGCACCAGCAGGTGATGACCGATAGCATGCCCCCATTGTCCCTTTCAATCCTACGCACGTTTCTCCCCGTAGGACACGATCACGGGCAAATGGAAAGCCGCTACGTCGCCACAGCCGGAGGGCGGATCTATGGCGACGTTTCGCCCCTCTTGCGCCATCCCCTGGGACGACGTTTTCTGTGCCAGTCGCTTATGCGGATCGAGCCGCGTTCCGTGCCAGCACTCTCCGCAGTTGCCGCGCGGCCTCGCTTTCAAACGCAGGGCGAACGGCTCAACTTATGGAGCGTCCTGCGCCTCGGACTCCCGTTTTCACTCAAAGTACTGCGCAGCTTACTCTGGGACAAGACAGAAACAGCTACGGAGAAAGCCATGACCCTCATCGAGGAGCATCTGACAACGGTGCGCTCCAAGCTGAAAGAAACCCAAGATTTGCAGGCGCGGCTCAATTTTACGGTGTACGAACTACATCATATGCTCACGCCGGCATTTAAGTGGACCGATGAAATAATCGCCGGGTTTATTGCCTCCGGGCTACTCAATGTGCTCATGCGTCGGCGGGTGGACGGACAAGACCTCCTGGCGCAGGAACGCGGATTGATCGGGGGCATTGAAACAGAGATGGAATTGGCGGTGGGCGATCTCGCGGACGCGGCCCGCGCCTCCGAGGAACTGTTGACGCACCTGGAGCAAACACACCTGGACGTTCAAACGCGCCTCGCCCGCGCCGTGGAGCTTCCCGGCAGCGAGACTTTCCTGCAAGCCTGGGATCATTTTATGGAAGTCTACGGCGCACGCGGGCCTTCCGAAATTGACCTGAGCCGCCCCCGCTGGCTGGAAGACCCCACCTCGCTCCTGCAGATGGTTCTGAGCGCAGCAAGCTCCAGCGAGCCGGGGACACACCGGGCACGCTACCGACGATTGATCACTGAAGCCGAGCAAGCCGCCGCCCGAATCACCGAGGCCGCCGGACGAGGCTTTCTCGGCTGGATACGGCGGCCCCTGGTGCGCCGCTTCATACACGCGAGCCGGGGCTTCATCCCCCTGCGGGGATATCACAAGTACCTTGCAGTGCGAGTGCTCTCGCTGCTCAAGCCGGTCTTTGGCGAGGCCGGGGAAGCCCTCCGGCGCGAAGGGCGGCTTGAAGCAGCGGATGACATCTGGTTCTTAACCCTGCCCGAGATCCTCAACGCCTGGAACGACAAGCAGACACTCAAGCCACTGGTGGCAGAGCGACGCAGCGCATTCGAGCACTATCAAACCTTAACCCCGCCGCACGTGATCACCAGCGAGGGCGAGATTCCCGCCGCCCAACTCGCAGGTGGAAACGCGCCAGACAGCGCACTGATCGGCAGCCCGGTCTCGGCGGGCGTGGTGGAAGGCATCGCCAAAGTGGTACTTGATCCTCGCACCGCGCGGCTCAATCCAGGCGAAATCCTCGTCGCGCCGTTCACCGACCCCGGCTGGACGCCTCTTTTCGTGAACGCCGCTGGTCTGATCACCGAGGTGGGCGGGCTGATGAGTCACGGCTCGGTCGTGGCGCGAGAGTACGGCATTCCGGCGGTCGTCGGCGTGATTGATGCCACAAAGCGCATCAGAAGTGGGCAGCTCGTGCGCGTCCACGGCGACGCCGGATACGTGGAGCTGTTGGATGGATCGGGGTAGTTAAACCATCAGATCAACAATGATAGTTCGTGATCACCAACTCTCTGACCTTCCCACGCTTTGACGGATCGGCATTGATCATCCGGCTTGCGGAAACGACGTGGATATCGAATCCTTCGTACAACACCGCGAAGAAATCGTCACCGGCATCCTCGTTCGTGGGATCGGAATTGCTCAGCATCAAATACACGCCGTGATTCTCGGCCAGCCGCTTGAAGAACTCGGCCAACCGCACCTGATCGGCATCACCGAACTTATCCCGTGAATAAGAGGTAAAGTGAGAGGTAGCATTAAGCGGACGATACGGAGGGTCAAAATACACGAAGGTATTTTCCGTTACCCACGGCTCGCACAAAGTGAAATCCCCACACAATATCTCGGTTCTCTGGAGCAAGCGTGAAATCTTGACGATATTATCGGCATCCACGATTTTGGGATTTTTGTATCTGCCGTAGGGCACATTGAACTGCCCCTTACTATTCAAGCGAAAGAGGCCGTTAAAACACGTGCGGTTCATAAATAACAATTGCGCCGCTCGCTCCACCCAAACGTCGGCATACACTTCGTAGTTGATGCCGGGCTGTGCAGCGTTAAATCTATCCCGCACCGCGTAGTAGAAACTCTTTCTATCCGCCTCAGACGCCCCAAGATACCGAGCCGCCATATCTTGCAACCGCTCAATCAGCCGCAGCGGCTCCCGCTGAATGACCCGGTACACCAAGACCAACTCCGCGTTTACGTCAAGCAGATAAAAGGACTTGACCTCAAACCTAGCGGCGACATCAAAAAAGACCGCTCCGCCGCCGACAAACGGCTCCACGTAGCGATCAATGCAGCCATTCTTCAATGCTTCGGGGTACAAATCTTGAAATTGCGGCAACAGTTGAGATTTGCCCCCAGCCCACTTCAGAAAAGGTCTGGCTTTGAAGTTCCGTACACCCATAATTGTAGGAGTTGCGCTGGGGGACTTGTGTCGCATGAACGGCCATAGTTCATACGCACTTCTCAATGCCTCTAGCCTTCCCCGAGTTTTTCCAAAAGTTGGAGTTGAGATACCTGGAGTCCGGCAGGATAAATGTTCCCTTCCTCATAACTCAGACGCTCCAGAGCCAAATGATAGTATTCAGGCACTATCTCGAAGCCAATGAAATGCCGTCCCAGGCGTTTAGCCGCAACGGCGGTTGTGCCACTTCCCATAAACGGATCGAGCACTATCTGCCCTTCTTGCGTGGTGAGTTTAATCAGAAACTCGATGAGAGCGAGCGGTTTTTGTGCCTCGTGAACTCGCCGCTCGTTCTTCCTGAACCCGAACTCTAAGAGATTCGTAGGGTTAGCTCCATTTATCTGACATTCAGCGAAATTGATAGCTCCAACCCCGTGCTCAAGGACATTGTCGGCTATCGTCCCTCCAATCTTGTATGGTTTGACAAACCAGGCGATAGGTTCGTAAATCGGCGCGAGGTTTCCCAATCGCCATCCTGCCCAAGCCCTCGCGGCATCTTTAAGCCCACGTCTTTCAAAGACGATGCTGATGCGCTGTGCCCGATGATAAGCGGAGTTCTTCTTCCACGCCAGGGTATCCTTGAGCAAGAAACCGCTGTCCTCAAGAGCGTTAATGACGTGATGTATTGTCCGCCGCGCTCCGAACACAAACAGTGAAGCCCCGCTTTTCATCTTCGGCCAAATCATCTGCGCCCAGGAGCGGCACCACGCCTCGTATTCTTTCCCTATGTTTCTATCCGCCCGCGACCAGCCATTAATTGGTTTGCCGCGCCTCTTAAAAGCCGACTTTCCCGCTTGTGCCGGCGATTGCCCCAGTAACGCCGAATTAGTATTGTTGTGCAAGACATCCCAATCATCAAGACTGATCCCATACGGAATATCGGAAAGAAACAAATCCACACTATTGCTCTCCAACAAAGGCAAGTGCTCACGGCAATCGGCGAGAGTAATCCGGTCCAGGTAACGCTCATTCATCGCTCTTCACACGATTTCCAAGAGGCCGTTATCGGCAACAGAACGAACAGCGCGGATGCGCTTATCAATCTTGTGCGACCTGATAACTTCGCGGATCGCATCTTCCCGTGAAAGCCTCATAATGCGCTCCCGCTCCGAAGCGAGAAATTGCAACGATTCATCCTGAGCTAATCGAATAGCTTCTATTGAAGCGAGCTTCTCTTCACGCCAAATATCGCTCATCCGCGCATCATAGTCCAGGAGCGTTCGATTCACAGCTTGCCAGTACGCAGACGCGCTTTTCGAGGGATTCATTGCCGCTACGGTTTTGAATATCTCATGCAAGAGCGCAACAGAACGCTCCTCTCCTACAAGTTCTGCATACCTCACCAAGACAGCAAGATGCGTGTAAGTGAACACGCAAACGGATCTAGCAGCCGCTTGTTGGTAAATCTGACTTGTTCGGGAAGGCAATTGGTACACCGGACAGACAAGCATCGCAAACGGTTTGCCATGCTTCCAATTATCCATCGCTTGAACTTTGAAATCTTTCTGATTCTTGGCCGTCCGACTTAACCGAAAAGCCTTAGCGTCCGCCACGAAACTGAACCTACCGCACACACACTCCACGTCAGCCACGTCGGCACGCTCTTTCAATACGATGCTCGTACAACCAAGCGACCGGTACGCTTCATGTATGACAATATCAGTGTATTTGGAGTAAAGTTTCTCCTCGCTACTCCCGGGTCTGTACCTCTCCGGTATGACACCACACAGCCTCAAATGCCCCAACAAGGCCGGGATTCCTTGATCGCCGATCTCCTGCGAGATTGCTCTCTCCACCCGCTCAGCATCTATCCCGAAATCCCCGCTCAAACGGCTGATCTCGTCGATCCAATAGCTGCGTCTCGCGGCATCTCGCTCAGTTATGACTACCAAGCTCATACATTCCACCCACTCATCGACTAAAACTCCTTCAACAAACCCCGGCCATCAAATTCAAACTAAAACCCCTCGAGTTTACGCAGGTCCACGATGCCCTCGGCGAGACGGGAGATGCGCCACAGCAACGCCAACCGCGCCTCGCGCAGGGCGGAATCTTTAGCCATCACCAGCACTTCATCAAAGAACCGTTGGATGTGCGGGACTAACGCACTGAGTTCCTCCAGGAACGCGGTCACTTCGCTGTCCGGCGTGAGGTGCGCCTCGGCCTCCTGGAGTGCGCCGTACAAGGCCAGCTCCGCCGGCTCGCGCAACTGCGCCTCTTGGAGTTGGGTGCGCGGCTGATCGCGCGTGATGCGCACACAACGGGCGTAGTTGTCCAGCAGCAACGGCCAATCCTCGCGTGAAACCCACTCGCTGAGTTGTTGGGCCGTTTGATAGGCCCAGGCGGGATCGTCGCCGCGCACGGCCAACACCGCATCCACCACGTCATAGGCCAAACCGGCGTCCCGCAGCGATACCCGCAAGCGGCCCCGCACGAACTCGGCCACCGCGTCCAAAGCCTCGTCGGTCAGCGGGAAGGGGAGCTGACGCCCGGCCTGCGCCAGCGCATCACGAACGGGGAAGCGCAGATTGTGCCCCAGCAGGATTTGCACCACGCCCGCCGCCGCCCGCCGCAATCCGTAAGGATCGGCGGAGCCGGTGGGCGCGAGTCCCACGGCGAACAGCCCGGCCAGCGTATCCAACCGGTCGGCCAACGCCAGCGCGATGCCCGCTTCGCTGGCCGGTAACGCGCCTCCGGCGGACGTGGGCAGATACTGTTCGGCAATCGCCTGCGCCACAGGCTGCGGCTCACCGGAACGTTTGGCGTACTCCCGTCCCATAATGCCCTGCAAGCTGGTCATTTCCACCACCATGCTGGTCGCCAGATCCGCCTTGGCCAGATGAGCAGCCCGCTCCAGATGCCGCATGGCAGCATCCTCAAGGTGCAATTGCGCTCCGACCCACGGCGCAAGTTGCTCCAGCCGCCGCGTCTTATCCAGCATTGACCCCAGCTTCGCCTGGAAAGTGAGCTTTTCCAGTTGGGGGACGTAAAATTCCAGCGGATGACGCGAATCCTGATTGTAGAAGTACTCCGCATCCGCGTAGCGGGCGCGGATCACGTCTTCGTTGCCCTGCCGCACCTTCTCCAAGTGCTCCGCGCTCCCGTTGCGGATGGTGATGAAGTGCGCCATAATCTGCCCCCGCGCATTGAGCACCGGGAAATACCGTTGGTGCTTCTTCATCACCGCGATCAGCAAATCCTGGGGCAAAGTCAAGTAACGCGCCTCAAAAGCTCCCAGCAAGGCCGCCGGGACTTCTACCAAGTTGGTCACTTCCTCCAACAAGGCCGGATCGTCGGGGATGTGCCCGCCGACCGTCTCGGCCTGCGCCTGGGCCAGCCGTTGGATCGCCTCCCGCCGCGCCGCCGGGGCAACCAACACCCCGTAGCTCTCCAGGACACCGGGGTAGTCGGCAGCGGAGGCCAGGGCGATTTCGGGCGACCCGGCCGGACGCGGGCCGCGCGTGATCCGCCCGCTGTGGACACCGGCATAGCTGAAGGCGATCTCCCGATCCCCCAGCAAGGCGACCAGCCAGCGCAGCGGTCGGCTGAAGGCCACGCCGCTCTCGTTCCAGCGCATTGAGCGCGGGAAGTGCAGCCGCGCGATCCAGGTGGGGAGCAATTCCGCCAGCACCTCAGCCGCCGGTCGTCCGGGGAGCTGCTTCCGCGCGACGACATACTGCCCGCCGCCGATCTCCGCCACTTGCAACGACGCCACGGGCACGCCCTGAGACTTGGCGAATCCCTGAGCGGCACGAGTGGGCTGCCCATCCTGATCAAAAGCCACCCGCGCCGGCGGGCCTTTCACCACCCGCTCGTCGTCCGGCTGAGTCAAACGCATCTCGTCCACGGCCACCGCCAGCCGTCGAGGCGTGCCCCAGATGTGCAACGCGCCATACGCCAACCGCGCTTCGTCCAGCGAGGCGGGCACAAACTCGCGCAGTTGCGCCAGCGCCGCGCTGAGATGCGCCGCCGGAAGTTCCTCCGTGCCGATCTCAAAGACAAACGGCGCGTGTCCCTGCGCCGGTGAGGGCGTCAGGCTGGGCGACTCGTGAAGCGGCAAGTGCATCAACGTGCCCTTGCCACTCGCGGAACTTTCCAGGCCGCCCCGCTCGCGCCACGGGAAACCCGCCGCCTCGCGCTGCGCCAGATACGCCTCGGCCACCTGACGGGTCAACCCGCGCATGCGCTTGAAAAAGACCGCCCGCTCGGTCACGCCCACCGTGCCCCGCGCATCCAGCAGGTTGAAGGTGTGGGAACAACGCAGGATGTAATCCAGGGCCGGGACGGCCAACTGCTGCGCCAATGCCTCGCGGGCCTCCTGCTCAAAAAGCTCGTACATCTGCCGCAAGCGATCAATATCCGCCAGCTCGAAGCCATAGCGGCAATAGTCCACCTCCTGATCCCGCAGAATCTCGCCGTAAGTGTGATGCTCGTCCCAAGCGATCTCCCACACCGAATGGACGTTCTGCAAGTACATCACAATCCGCTCCAGCCCGTAGGTGATCTCCACCGCCGGCACTTCCAAGGTCACGCCGCCGGCCTGCTGGAAGTAGGTGAACTGCGTGATTTCCTGCCCGTCCAACCACACCTCCCAGCCCAAGCCCCACGCGCCCAAGGCGGGACTTTCCCAGTTATCCTCCACAAAGCGGATGTCGTGTTCATCCCGCACGATGCCCAGCACTTCCAAGCTCCTCAAGTATCGCTCCTGCGGATCGCCGGGATCGGGCTTGAGGATCACTTGAAATTGGGTGTGCATCTGCATACGATTGGGGTTGTCCCCGTAGCGGCCATCGTCAGGCCGATAGGAAGGCTCCACATAGGCCACGTTCCATGGTTCCGGGCCGAGCACCCGCAGGATGGTCGCCGGATTCATCGTACCGGCGCCGACTTTCTCACTGTACGGCTGCCAAATGAGCGTGCCTTGATCGGCCCAATATCGTTGTAAACGCAAAATCACTTCTTGAAATGTCAGCATCTTTCACCTCGTTCAACTTTTTTCCCGGCGCGGGCCGGGCCACGTCCGCAGTGCTGCCGGACGGCGTTCCAAATGATAGCTTACGTAAAATTCCATCGTGTCGGCCAACGATTGCGCGGTCTGCGCGGCCAACGGAAAGCGGCGGATTTCCGCCAGCGTGCGGGATTGCAACGCCTGCAGCCAGGAAAGGACGCTGGGCGAAAGAGGACGCACATCCCGCAAACCGCTCGCACGCGCGGCAGTCAGGCAATCGGGGCACAAGGCCCCGCCGAACTCCGGCGCGATCCCGTAAGGGCGGGCATCGGCAGGACGGGGGCGAAGTTGCCGCCCGCACTGCTGCCCGTCCCGCTCCCCGACGCACGTATGCCATTCGGGGCGGAATCCCGCCAGCTCTAGGATGCGCTGCTCGCTCCAACGGGCCAGCCGCTCCGGCTGTTGATCCGTTTCCATCTGCGCCAGCGAGGCTTGCATCAGCGCGTACAACGCGGGTGGGGTCTCCTCGGCGAAGAAACGCAACACCAGCTCCGCCAGATAGCGGGCGAATGTGGCCCGCGTAAAATCTTCGTGCAAAAGGCGCGGCTGGGTCAGAGCCTCGGCC
>WFQZ01000075.1 GCA_015486785.1 Thermoflexales bacterium | reverse complement strand
GGGTCGCGCGAGGATGAAAAGGCGATGTAACCCGTCACCCGATTCCAAGCGGAGCCGGGCAAATTGACGTTGCCGCTGCCATCGGAAACCAGAGTGCGGGTGCGTTCGGTTGTCAGGTCGAAGGTGAGCAGGTCGGCGGGTTCGATGTTGTAGCCATTGACAAAGCGCGTGAAGAGCAGTTTGCCGCTATCGGGCGACCATGCGGGGTTTTGCAAACTGCCGGAGGCCGGGATAGCAAGAGCGACGGCACCGTCGGCGCGAGTAGTTGGCGCGGGCGCGAGGATGTGCGTTGCAGTGGGTTGGACGGCGGCGGTTGCGAACGGGACAGCATTACGGCATCCGCTCAATAGCAATGCGAATGTAAAAATGAGCAGTGCGCATATGTGATGAATGTTTTTCATAGTAGGCCCTTGTGCCGGTCAGATTGGTGGTTAGCGTCTTGTCAAGTGGTGTAAAATCGTTTCATGTGACGGCCTGAGTTTTTAAGATTGGCGGTCAAGTTTCCTTTCCGAGGCGTTTTCCCAGCACCTTGCGCATGGACGCCTCGCTGAAGTAACGTCGTCCTACAGCCCATTCAGTGTCTATCTCGATCAGCAGAGCCCCTACCAACCGGATAAGGGATTCCTCGTTAGGGAACACTTGCACTACATCCGTGCGGCGGCGCACTTCGCGGTTCAGTCGTTCTAACAAGTTGTTGGAAGCCAGCCGTTTGCGGTGCTCTTCAGGGAAGTGCAGGAAGGCCAGGACGTCATCTGCCGCTTTCTCTAACAACGCGGCAGCCTTGGGCCAACGACCTTCTAGCTCGGCGTGGACTTTGCGCAATTGGGCCTGGGCACTTTCTATGTCGGGTTGGGCAAAGATTGTGCGTACCCAGGCGGCCACCTGTTTTTTGTCTTTCTGGGGCACATGGGCCAGCAAATTGCGCATGAAATGCACCCGACAACGCTGCCAGGTTATCCCAGGCAAGGCCTTGCTCATCGCTTGACGTAGTCCTTCGTGGGCATCACTGACCACCAGTTGTACACCACGCAGTCCCCGAGCCACCAGCGAACGCAGAAACTCACTCCAGAAGGCCTCCGTCTCCGATGCTCCCACTTCAAATCCCAGGATCACCCGTCGCCCATCCTCGCGGATACCAATGGCGATTACCAATGCCGCACTGACCACCCGGTGATTGATACGCATTTTCGGGTAGATGGCATCCAAAAAGAGATAGGGGTATTCCCCTTCCAGCTCACGCTGGCGGAAGCCTTCCACTTCCTCCTGTAATCTCTTCGTGATGCGGCTGACCTTGGATTTATCCATTTCCTCCAACCCCAGTTGCTGCACCAGCAATCCTACTTTGCGGGTGGAGACTCCATTCACGTACGATTCCTGAACCACGTTCAGGAGCGCCTGCTCAGACAATTGCCGTGGTTCTAACAACCACTCCGGGTAGTAGCTCCCGCGCCTCAATTTGGGAATCTTCAACCGGATCTCTCCTACCCGCGTCTCCCAACGCCGTTCCCGATATCCATTGCGATAATTGCTCCGCTCTTCACTGCGTTCGTACTTCTTCGCACCTACTTGCTGCTCAACCTCAGCTTCCATCAGCAACTGGGTCACCATTTTCAAGCTCTCCCGCAGAAAGTCTACGTCCGGCTCCATTGATAACTTGTGAAGGTACTCCAAAAGGTCTATACTGTGCTCGGTCATCGTGTTCGGTCTCCTTTCTTTTGTTTTGCTTCTTAACTCAGGAAACCACACGATGACCTTTTTTCAAGGCCGATTTTACACCACTCTATGAGACATTATCGATTGGTGAGGGTTGACAAAAAATCCTCCAGCGGGCATAGCTGTAGGTGCTAAACCACAAACCAACTGGAGGACAATAATATGATAGCCGATTTTGAAGATTTGGTAACTGCTCACCGCGAGAGACATGGAGGTCACGAAGAAAGAGCCTTGGCACCCGGCGGTGAGGGAAGCTCTCGTCGCACCGCGCTCTTGCCTCAGGTTGAGCAATTACGGCGGCTTGACCTTCACCAAGAGGAAGGATAGAATCTGAGAAGTGAGGCATCGGAACGCAGGCGATGAAAAGAGATCAGGGGAAACAGTTGGGAGAGTAAACGAGGAGGCGACTATGCTATGGGTTGTGGTTGGACTTGCAGGGGTGAGTTTGGTAATGTTGATTGTGGGCGGCGTGGCGGCACTCATCCTCTACGGGCACACGCAGACGCGCCAAGGGCCGCAAGTGGGGAAAGAGGTAATGAACGATGTGATGAACGATCCCACACTGCCACCGCAAAGGGGCGGCTATCAAAAATCGTTCTTCGTCGGGCAAGGGATAGAAATCCAGCGCAGCGCGACAATCAGCTTTGCCACGCTCAAGCAGATGATCGCCGCCGGGAACTGCCTCTACACGCTCGTCGCGCTGACGGCGATCTTTGGCTTTGTGGGGGTGCTCTTTTTCAGTGCCATCGCGGTGCTGTTCCTGATGCCCAACCTGGTAGGGCTGGCCTTCACGCTGCCGGTCTTCTACTTACTGGTGCGCATGCTCATTGACTTCATCCGCGCGTGAGGCGTACCGCGCGGTAGTTGTTCCCAAGGTGAAGATCAAACAGCCCCCGCTACTCGCGGGGGCTGTCTATTCCTGAGAGTTGGGCGATGGTTACTGATAGTTGCGCAGGACCAACGGCAGATAGATGAACTTATCCCCACCGGAAGCGGAGACTGTGACGGTTATGCTGTCGGTCTTCGGGGTGTGCATCGCACAGTTCCACGCGCTAAAGGTGACGGTGTGAGTGCCGGTGATGGCGAAGGTGTGAGTGAAGCACAGGGGATCGGCGGATGAAAGTGCCGGCGTGCTTGCCCCAGAGCCATAATCTACCGTGTAGGTGTACGGCTTGTTAGCGTTGTCGGGCAGGATGTCCGCGCTAAAGTAGACCAGCGTATCGGTGTAGATCGTGCCGGTGTTGGTGACCACCAGATTGACGCCGGTGACGTCGGTGCATACCTGGACGGCATCGAAGGTAGCCGTGACCGTCTTATTCCCATCCATCGTCAGCGAGATGGGATTGGTCAGGCCGGAAACCGCCCCACTCCACCCGGCGAAGGTTGAGCCGGGGGCCGCCGCAGCCGTCATCCAGACGAGCGCACCGGGGAGGTAACTGTGTGTCCCCACCGTGGGGGTGACGACGCCCGTCCCCGTCCCACTCACGGCCATTGTCAAGTGGTAGGCCACCTCCACCGCGTCGGGGAGCGTGCGCGTTGCCGTGTAACCGCACCCATCGGTGATGGTCAGCGTGACGGTGTAACTGCCCGCCGCCGCGTAGGCGTGCGTCACCACCGACCCGTAGCCCACCGCGCCATCGCCGAACTGCCACGCCCGGCCCGTAATCGCACCGCCGTCGGTGGTGCTCTGGTCGGTGAACACAACCGTCTCGTTCACCGCCACCTGCGGCAGCCCGACGGTGAAGGACGGTGAGAGAGTCGGGGGCGCCAGGTTGGTGTTCACCACCGCCCCCCAGCCGCTATCCGCGCCCTCCGTGCTGGTCACAACCCGATACCACTCGTTGCTCAACGCCGTCTGGCAAGTGCTCACCACCCAGGAGACCTCTGCTGCCGTCCCGGTCGGGACCGCCGCCACCGTCAGACTGACATGGTTCCCAACCCGCACTCCGCCGGAAACGTGGAAGCCGCCCGTCGGCAGCGCGTCGGTGATCACTACGTTCGTGCCGCTCAGGTTGCCGCTGTTGGTGACCACGATGGTGTACGTGAACGGCACGCCCGCCGTGTACGGCCCCGTGGCCCGCTTGCCGACCGCGAACACCGGCGTATGCGCCACCACAGTCACCACATCGGTATGCGAGATGGCACCTGTGTAACCGCATGTGTCGGTCACGGTCAGCGTGACGGTGAACGTGCCGGTGGTGGCGTAAGCGTGGCTCACACTGGCCCCGCTGCCGGTAGTGTTGTCGCCAAAGTCCCAGCTCCAGGAGGCGATAGAACTGCCGTTTGTGCTGCTCTGCCCGGTGAACTGCACCGCGTAGCCGGCCGGCGATTGTGAGGGATTGACCGTAAAGTCGGGCGCAATGCTCGGAGCGTTGAGCGAGGTCACAAGCGGCGCGCCCCAGCCGCTGCCGATTTCCTGCGTGCTGGTGACGACGCGGTAGCGCGTGTTGGTGATCGTCGTCTGGCAGGTGCTGACGGCGAAGGTGAACTGCGTCGTGCCGTGCCCGGCGGCGACCAGGTAGTACGTCCAACTGACCCAGCCGGACGGCATCAGCGTCCCGCCGGAGAGATAGCTGGTGCTAACGGGGACCGTATCGGTGACAACGACGCCCGTCGCGCCGCCCGCGCCGCTGTTGGTGACGGTCAGCACGTAGGTCAGCGGGCCGCCGACGATAGGAGTACCGGACACCTGCTTGGTGATTGTGAGCACCGGCGCGTTGACCGTGGTCGTCGCCACGTTGGTGTTGTACCCTACCCGCCGAGCGACGGTGATCGCCGCCGTGTTGGTGAACTGAAGCCCGTCGGCCAGCCCCTTCTTCACCGTGGCAGTGATGTTCAAGAACAGCGTCTCGCCGGGGGATATGACTCCATTCCACCACACCGCTCGGCTGGCGGGATAGTAATTCGAGTAGACCGGGGCGATGTTGGAGGAGTGGCTGTCATAATCAACCTCCGTCGGCAGGACATCGTTGACGATGACGGAGGCCGGAGCAATTGGGTCGGCGTTGACGACGGTGATGGTGTAGACCAGGGACTCGCCCAGGTAGGCATCTCTGTTCATCGGGAACTTGCCGTAGAGCAGCGGCTCCACCTCGTCGAAGCCGATGTCCCAAGCCCAACTGAAGCCAAGCGGGCGGGGTTGGTCGTCGTAGTCGTGGTCGGGGAGGCCCGCGCCGGACGCGCCCCGGTCAATGCAGGGAGAGCCTTGTTGCAGATGATAATAGTGTTCCGTATCCCCTTGGGCGATAAAGATCGGGTCAAGGGAGAAACTGTGGGGGCCGCCGGTGGTGTTGTAGTAGTTAGCGGGCGAGTTGTTCCAGACATCGTTGTAATCCAGCGAGCCGCCGCCGTAGTAGATGCCGCCGCCGACGCTATCGGTCGAGTTACTCACCACGATTGTGTTGGAGACGACGCCGTTCCACATACAGATGCCGCCGCCGCCCCGTGTGGTGCTACTCACGTAAGCCGAGTTGCTGACCACCGTGTTGTTGAGCAAGTAGGAGGAAGAATTAACGTAGAACCCACCGCCGCCAGGTCCCGAGAAAGCCACATCACTGACGACGTTATGGTACAGGAGGTTGTTGGTGGCCGTGACGATACCCCGGAGACAAATACCACCGCCGCCACCGCCGCCGCCGTGCCCCTGAGCCAGGTTGCCCACCAGCAGATCGCTGTCGAATTGACCCGCCGAAACAGCAGGTGGGACACCTATGCCGCCACCGCATGCAGCCCCCCCCTCGGCCCGGTTCCAGGCCAGCGTGCTGCCCCGAATCACAGACGCGATGTTTCCTGCCGGGAAGGCCACGCCGCCGCCGTAGGCCCAACGAGCAGCAGCGTAGAC
>WFQZ01000074.1 GCA_015486785.1 Thermoflexales bacterium | reverse complement strand
GTGTGGCGGCGCGTGGCGCAGTGGGGCGCGATCTCGGTGCTGGCTCTGGGGGTGTTGTGGGCGTCGTATGCGTTCCAGATCGCTCCGTTGGATGAGGGCGGGCCGTCGCTTCCGCTGGGCACGTATTGGCAAGGGCTGCGGGCGGTGTTCCACAATGTGCAGGGCGGGCGGCCTTCGTATTTGCTGGGCCGGACGATCTTGGGCGGGTGGCGGTGGTATTTCCCGATCACCTTTGCCGTGAAGACGCCGTTGCCCACGCTGACTTTGTTGGGGCTGACGGTGCCGCTCGCTTGGCGCGGGGCGCGGCGGGCGGAGGTGTTTTTGCTGCTGCCGGTGGTGGTGTATTGGGGCTTCGCGCTGCGCAGCGGATTGAATCTCGGCTATCGGCACTTGCTGCCGACGCTGCCGTTTTTGCTGCTGTGGGGGGCGCAGAGTTTTGCGGCCTGGTGGCGCAAGGATCGGCGGCGGTGGCTGCTGGTGGGGTTATCGCTGTGGCTGCTGGGCGAGACGGCTTGGATCGCGCCGCACTTCCTGGCGTATTTCAATCAACTGGGCGGCGGGCCGCGCAACGGCTGGCGCATTGTGGCCGATTCTAACATCGATTGGGGGCAGGATTTGAAGGCGTTGAGCGTTTACGTGCGGCAGCATCAGCTTACGGATGTCCGGTTGAGCTGGTTCGGCAGTGCGCCGCCGTCCGCCTATGGGATAAGTTACACGCCGCTGCCCGGCTTGCCGCACCATTTCGATTTGTGGTTCAAGCCGCCGACGTTCAATGAGCAGCATCCGGAGCCGGGGACGTACATCATCAGCGTTTCCGATCTCGTGGAGCTGCCGCTGGTGGATAAGCATTTCTTCAGCTATTTCCGCGCCCGCGAGCCGGACGCGCGGATCGGCTATTCGGTGTACATCTACGAGGTGCGCCCGTGAGCCGTCAGATGCGGTTGGGGGTGCTGGCGGCGGCGGTGACGGCGGCGGCGTTGACCTTTGCTCCGGCGGGATCGCCGTGGCGCTGGGGCGCGGCCTGGGCCTTGCTGTGGGGCCTGCCCACGTTGAGTTGGGGCGGCTGGCTGGGCGGCGATTGGCTGCGCGGGGCGGGGCTGGCGTATGTGGGCAGTGGTTTGGCGACGCTGGCGATGACTTTGCTCCCCGGCCCCTTCCCGGCGGACGGGGCGCGTGTGGTTTACTGGCTGCTCGCCGTCGCGCCGCTGGCGTTTGGCGGACGGCGCGAGGCGTCACCGCGCGGATCGTGGTGGATGTGGGGGGCGTTGTTGCTGCTCGCGCTGCTGGCACGCGGGATCAACTTGGACTACAGCGAGTTCCAGGGGGATGAGGCGGTGATTATGGAGCGTGCCGCGCAGGCTCTGGCGGGCAACGACGAGACTTTGTTTTTGCACCAGAAGGGGCCGGTGGAGATTCTCACGCCGCAGGCTCTGTGGTCGCTCGGCGGGACGGTGAACGAGTGGCAAGCGCGGGTGCCGTTCGCGCTGGCGGGTGGGCTGGCGGTGTTGGCCGTGACGGCGTTGGCCGTGGCGTGGTTTGATCGGCGTGCCGGGTGGCTGACCGGTGCGCTGCTGGCACTCAACGGGCTGTTGGTCGCCTTCGGGCGCATCGTGCAGTACCAAAATCTGGTGGTGCTGATGGGGGCGTTGTGCTTGTTGAGTTGGACTGCTTACGCCCGCCGGGGACAACTGCGCGACTTGCTTTTGGGGGCGGTGTTCTGGGCTTACGGGCTGTTGGCGCACTATGATGCGGTGCTCATCGCACCGGCGGCGTTGGTGTGGCTTGGGGTGGCGGTCGGCTCGCGGCGGACTGAGTGGCGGCGGTGCCGGCGCGATCTATCCCTGGGCGGCGTGCTGGGGGCCGCGGTGTTGGGCGCGTTTTATGTGCCGTTCGTCTTGAATCCGATGTTCGGGCGCACGTTTGCGTATCTTTCCGGCGGGCGGCTGGGCGGAGGCGGGGTGTTTCATAACAGCCTGCGCAGCGTGTGGGTGATGAGCGTGTTCTACACGTCGGGGTACTACGTAGCCGGACTGATCGCGCTCCTGGGCGGCGCGGCGTGGCTGACGTTGCGGCAGGTGCGGCGCGGCGTGCGGCGTGCGGCGTGGAGCGCGGCTTGGTTGTACTTCCTGATGCCGTGGTTCTTTTACACGTGGATCGTGGTCGATCCCCGCACGCACATTTACACGATGTACCCCGGCGCGGCGGTTTTGGCCGGGGCGGTGTTTTCCGCCGGTTGGGCGCGGCTGCGTTCTGCGCAGCGGATCGCTTGGGCGGCGGTTTTGGGCGGGTGGCTGGTGCTGGTGGCGGGATACGTGGACTTGGCTTTTGTGAGCCATCATCCGGAGTACAAACGCGAGTGGCCGGAAAGCCGTCGGGCGTGGTATCCTGAGCCGCGCGACTTGCCGCCGTATGGCTATTTTGGATTCCCGTATCGCGCCGGCTGGAAGGCGGTGGCGATGCTCTATGAGCGCGGCGTGCTGCACGGCACGTATGCCAGCAATGAGGAGCCGGAGATCACCACGTGGTACGTGCGCCGGGGGCAGCGTACCTTGTGCAATCACCCAGAAACTTACATTGTGGCCGAGCATGTCCAGGATGAGGTGGCCATTGATTGGGATGAGTTGCGGCAGTCGTATAAGCTGGTGGCGCAAGTTACGGTGGAAGGCCAGCCGAAGATCGCGATCTATCGGCGGCAGCCGCTGCCTGCCGGCCCCTTGCGCTTGGCCGTGGAGGATGCGACCCCGGCGTTCGATGCCGGGACGACGGTCACGGCGCAAGTCCATCAGCCGGAGCATGGCTCGCATCCGGTGAACGCGGATTTTGGGGATGTGGCCCGCTTGCTGGGATACGATCTTGCGCCTGCTCAGCCGCGCCCCGGCGATACGTTGATCGTGACTTTGCACTGGCTGGCCCTCACTTCTCCCCAGGCGAATTATCAGGTCTTCACGCACGTGCTTGAAGATGGGACGTTGGTGGCGCAGCACGATGGTGCGCCTGCTTGCGCCCATCACCCGACGAGTTTGTGGGAGCAGGGAGAGTATGTGCGGGACGAACACGCGATCACGCTGGGGCCGGAGGTGTCGCCGGGAAAGGCGACGTTGGCGGTGGGGATGTACAATGTGGTGACGTTGGTGCGGCTGCCGCTGACTTCTGGCGGGGATCGGGTGGTGCTGCAATCGTTGGAGATCGCTCCGCCGAGGGAGTAGGCGTATCCGGCGGGCAGAAAATGCGTCTTACAGTGAGCCGACGCCGATTGCCCGCATCGCCGACCTCGGCCAACAGAGTCGCCGACCTCGGCCAACAGAGTCGCCGACCTCGGCCAACAGAGTCGCCGACCTCGGCCAACAGAGTCGCCGACCTCGGCTAACAGAGTCGCCGACCCCGGCCAACAGAGTCGCCGACCTCGACCGACAGAGTCGCCGACCTCGGCCAACAGAGTCGCCGACCTCGGCCAACGGAGTCGCCGACCTCGGCCAACGGAGTCGCCGACCCCGGCCAACAGAGTCGCCGACCCCGGCCAACAGAGTCGCCGACCTCGGCCAACGGAGTCGCCGACCT
>WFQZ01000073.1 GCA_015486785.1 Thermoflexales bacterium | reverse complement strand
CGCAGTTTCTGGTCATACGACTCGTGCTCGTGGGGCGTCAGGCCAAAAAAGGCATTCAGCAGGTCAATCCAGGGCAGGTAAGGCGATTGCGAGCCGTAGGAGCGGCTATCACCTTGCAGGCCGTACATTTCCTGCTCGCCCGCCATCGTGATCAGCGAATCCAGCAGATGGCTTTTGCCGACGCCGGCCTCGCCGCTGATGACGAGGGTTTGCCCTTGGCCGGAGCGGGCGGCGGCGATGATCTCCGCGATCTGCTGTAACTCACGCTCGCGCCCGACGATGATCTCTTGGTTGCGCAGGGCGTGCCCGGTTTTGCCGCCCCAGCGTTTGATTTCCTGGCGCAGGCCGATCACCTGGCAGATCGCCACGGGAGCTTGCTTCCCTTTCACCCGAATGGGGGGCAGGAACTCGTACATAAATTCCTCGGTCACCCGACGGGCGGTGTGACGGTTGCAGAGGATTTGTCCGGGCTGAGCCGCTTGCATCAAACGGGCGGAAAGGTTCACCACGTCTCCCATCACCGTGTACTCCCGGCGGCGATCCGAGCCGACGTTTCCGGCGAACACGTAGCCGGAGGCCGCTCCGATGCGCTGCCCGGTGATGAAGGACAAGAGGTCGGTTTTCAAAGCCACGCGCTGCATTTCTAGGGCACAGCCCATCGCCCGCTCCTCGTTATCCTCGTAGGCCACCGGTGCGCCGAAGATCAGATGCAGCAAGCTGCCCTTGTCGCCGGTGGAGACGCGGTTTAGCCGTCCGCCGTAGCGGTTGATGATCGTCTGCATCGTGGTGAAGTAACGTTGCAGCTTCGTGGCCGCTTGAGGGTCATGGTCGTAATCCAGCCCCTGGAAGCGCACGAACAGGCTGACCACCTGGCGGTTATCTCCCACGAATTGCCGTTGCCCGTCGCAGATCTGCTCGTAGACGCTGGGCGGCAGGTAGGCGGCCAACTGCGTGAGGATGCGCTGCGCGGTTGGCTCGTCCAGTTCGTCCCACACCAGGGGCGGGCGGGGCTGCGGCGTGACCGGTTGACTCAAGCCGGTGACCAGGCGGAAGCCGTCGCGGGATTCGCCCAGCATCAGCCCCGGCACATCGTTGAGCGCGGGGCAGGTGGTATCTATGACGACTTCCCCGGCTGTGGCGTGATGCTCCGCCAAGGCCATCCGATCCAGGGCATGCCCGGCCAAGACGTACTCCAATCCCTCTTGGAGGGTGCCCACGTTGACCGAGAGCACCTTTCCGGCACTGATGCCGATCTTCATCCGCAACGCGAAATCGCCCCCGCTGGTTTTGACCACCCGAAAATCGGTCATCCGATCCTGCATCGCCAGCGCACAGCCGCAGGCGCGGGCCACGCCCGTCGGCCCGTTGGAGAAATGGCAGGTGATGGCGTCACCGCTGAATTTGATCACTTCGCCGCCGTAGGAGGTCACCAGGTCAATCATCGTGCTGAAGTAATCGTTGAGCACGCGCGTCAGCTCTTCCGCGCCTTCTTTCCCCAGTTGGGCCAGATTTTCAGACATCGTGGTAAAGCCGGAAACATCGGCAAACAAGAGCACAGCATTCTCCTGTATGCCGCGTCCGGGGGCGAGATCGCCGGGGTGGGCGATTAGATATCTGACGATATGGTCTGGTACGTATGCGCTGACAGCCTGTAAGAGTTGCCTGGTTGAATTTTGCATGATGCCTCCTGAGCGGGAAGATCATGCAAATTGTACAATGGTTAGAGCAAAGCGAAACCGGAGGCATCGTATGGATGCCCCCGGTTTCAAGTGAGGAAGGGGTAAAGGATTACGGGTTCTTGACGACAAGCGGCAGGTAGATGCTGTATTGAGTCTGCTCGCTTTCGTTCGAAAGCAACCCGAAGTCGGTGAAGTGATCGGTCTTGCCGGTGATGAATTGATCCTCCGGATCAACGTAGACATCGGTCAGCGCGACCCACTCTTGGCGGCTGTTGGAGTAGAAGGCCGGTTGCAGGTTGTTGGGATCGCGATTGCCTAAGGCGTCCTCGTTGTAGTAGAAGATGAGCCGCACGCTCTTGTTGAAGTCGTCGGTGATCAGTTGACCACTGCCATCCCGCGCGGAGAGGGCGTATCCGAAGCCGATGAGCTGCTTGCCCCGTGCCACGGCCTGTTTCGGCGTGGCGCAGATTTCCACTGTGTCGGTCACCGGCATCGCGCCCGCCGGAATCTCGATCAGCGGGGAGGGCAGATGTCCGTAAGCGGGCAGGCTGAAGCGGTAGAAGTAGCTGGGGTCGAAGGTCTCGCAGATCGGATCGGGGAGCGACACATCCTGAAGCGTCAGCACCAAGTCTTGGCGCACCGTGTGAGAGAGCACGTCCACCACAGCCTCGTCGCTGGCGTAGATGGCGTCATTGTCCGGGTCCTCGTACACCGCCCAGACGTGCCAGGTGGTGTCGGTGAGGACACGCATCCGGTAGCCGCTGGTCGGCGTGCCGGTGACAACGCGGTTACCGGCGTCATCTGACCACCCCAGAACGGTGATCGGCGTGTCGTCAGGGAGCATCACCGTGTCACCGCCTTCATCGCGCAGCGTGAGCGAGCCAACGATCTTGATGCCGCCAACGGGGCGGAAGTTCAGGTGGATGGGGTTGTCGGCCATGCTCGTCCAGGGTTGCGGGTCTGGCGGGAAGAACTGGTCGGTCAAGTTGGGCGGCAGGTAAGCTCCCACGTCGTAGTTGCAGGGCAACACCGGCGCGGAGAACTCTCCATTCTCATCCGTGGTGGTCTCGAAGTACACATCGGAGCAGTCACTGTCCGGGGCGCCTTCGATGAACACGGTGACGAAGCGAGCCGGATTCTGGCCTCCTACCGTGACGGTGCCGGTGATGACCTGATTGAGCTTCT
>WFQZ01000072.1 GCA_015486785.1 Thermoflexales bacterium | reverse complement strand
TGGCCGGGCGGTTGGTGCAGAAAGTGGCCCAGGAAGATGATTTCTCCAACTTCATCTTGATGCACGCGATGGGGGCGAATACCTCCGGGCAGCTTGGCTCGGTGATCGCCGGTGGGGTCTTGCTGACCTTGGTCTTGCCCCTCGTAGGGGCGGGGTAAAACGACACGGGGCAAGGGTCAACTTTGCCCCGTTGTCATTCTCAGCCGATGGACGTTCCACGCTCTGCGCTTCGGCGGCGGGAAGGATGAATCACCGCAAGCGGCGCGGAGGGCGCGGAGAAAGAGCGAAAGTTTCTCTTTGTTACTATCTATTTTTAGAGGAGGCTTGTTTATGGCTAAAGGGATGGTCGTGATTGATGTAGACCGTTGCAAGGGCTGCGGCCTTTGCGTCCAAGTCTGTCCGGTGGGCATCTTGCAGCTTTCGCCGGATGCGTTCAACGCCAAGGGCTATCATCCCGTGATGGTCACGGAGATGGAAAAATGCACCGGCTGCGCTTCGTGCGCCCGCATTTGCCCCGACGTGGTATTCACCGTTTATCGTAAAAAGCGCGTCAGGAAGAGCGCGTAAAGGAGTGGCAATATGGCTAAAGAACTCTTGAAAGGAAACGTCGCTTTTGCCGAGGCTGCCGTCCGCAATGGACTGCAAGCCTACTTTGGATATCCGATCACGCCGCAGAGCGAGGCTCTGGAGCACCTTTCCAAGCGCATGTTGGAGCTGGATCGCGTGTTCTTGCAGGCCGAAAGCGAAGTCGCCGCGATCAACATGGTCTACGGCGCGGCTTGTACCGGCGTGCGCGTGATGACTTCCACCTCCGGGCCGGGCTTCAGCCTGATGACGGAGGGACTTTCGTACATCGCCGGTTCGGAAGTGCCGGTGGTGGTGGTCAACATGATGCGCGGCGGGCCGGGCTTGGGCAACATCCAGCCGGCGCAGGCCGATTACGCTTTGATGGTGCATACCGTGGGGCATGGCGACTTCCACGCCATTGTGTTGGCTCCGGCCAACATCCAAGAGCTGATTGATATGGTGGGGCTGGCCTTTGACCTGGCGGAAAAGTACCGCACCGTCGTTTACATCGCCGGAGACGGCAGCTTGGGGCAGATGATGGAATCGGCGGAACTGCCCCCGATGAAGCCGCTGCCCACCGAGCGACCCGCTTGGGCCACCATCGGCGCGAAAGACCGCGAGCCGAACGCCATCACCTCGCTGTTCCTGGGCGCGGAGCCGCTGGAAGCGTGGAACTTGCACTTGCAGAAGAAGCTGGCCCAGATTAAAGAGAACGAAGTCCGCTGGCAGGAATACCAGACCGAGGACGCCGACTTGCTGATGGTCGCTTACGGCACGGTGGGGCGCATTTGCACCTCGGTGATGCGCGAAGCCCGCAAGCAAGGGCTGCGCGTGGGTTTGCTGCGCCCGCAGACTTTGTGGCCGTTCCCCGCCGCGCGGCTCAACGAGCTGGCCGGACAGGTGCGCGGCATCCTGGTTTCCGAGATGAGCGCGGGGCAGATGTTGGCGGACGTGGAACGAGCCGTCGCCGGAAAGTGCCCCGTGGCCTTCCACGGACGATTGGGCGGCGTCTTCCCGATGGTGGATGAGTTGCTGGCCGAACTCAAGAAGCTGGATCAGGAGGTGTCCAAATGAGCGTTACGGTAAACATTCCCGCAGATATGGAAGTCGTGTACGAATATCCCCGTTCAATGAACAAAGTGTACACGCACTATTGCCCCGGCTGTCCCCACGGCATTTTGCACCGGCTGATCGCCGAGGTCATTGACGAGCTGGGGATTCAAGACCGCTGCATCGGCGTCGCGCCGGTGGGTTGTTCGGTGTTGATCTACAAATACTTCAACGTGGACTTTGTGGAAGCGGCGCACGGTCGCGCTCCGGCGATGGCGACCGGCATCAAGCGCACCAACCCCGATAAAATCGTCTTCACCTACCAGGGCGACGGCGATATGGCCGCCATCGGCACGGCGGAAGCCATCCACGCGGCCAATCGCGGCGAGCGGCTGACCACCGTCTTTGTCAACAACGCCATCTACGGCATGACCGGCGGTCAGATGGCCCCCACGACGTTGCCGGGCATGGTCACCACCTCCACCCCGATGGGGCGGGACGTGCGGCTGGCCGGTTATCCCGTCCCGATGTCGGAAATCCTGGCCCAGACCAAGGGCGCGGTGTACATCACCCGCCAGATGGCCTTGGATTTGCCCAGCATCGTGAAGACCAAGAAAGCCATCAAACGCGCGTTTATGGCCCAGATGGCCGACTTGGGGTATTCCAGCGTGGAAGTGCTTTCCACCTGTAACACCAACTGGAACATGTCCCCGTGGGACTCAATGGTGTGGGCCAAGGAGCACATGGTGCCCACCTTCCCGTTGGGGGATTTCAAGATGACCGATGAGGTACGCGCACTCAAAGTGCGGTAGGAGGCGACAATGAAACACGAAGAAACTATCTTTTCCGGTTTTGGTGGACAAGGCGCACTCTTTGCCGGGCAATTGCTGGCCTACGCCGGAATCGCCGAAGGGCTGTATGTGACGTGGTTCCCGTCCTACGGCCCGGAGATGCGCGGCGGGACGGCGCATTGCACCGTGATCGTCTCCGAAGAGGAGATCGGTGCGCCGGTGATTCGCAATCCCTCGGCGGCAGTCGTGCTCAACCTGCCGTCCCTGGAAAAATACGGCCCGCTGGTCAAGCCGGGCGGCGTGCTGGTGATCAACAGCTCGCTCATCCCCAAGACGTGCGAGCGGGACGACATCCGCGTCATCTCCATCCCCGCCAGCGACATCGCCGGCGAGATGGGGAACGTCAGGATGGCGAATCTGATCCTGCTGGGGGCGTTAGTGGAAGCTACCGGCATCGTCTCCCCGGAGACGGTGGAGCAGCAGTTGGAGGCGCACCTCTCGGCGCGTCACCGCGAGTGGCTGGAGCCGAACAAGGAAGCCTTGCGCAAAGGCGCGGCCTTGGCCAAGTAAGTTAGCTGCTTTTAGCTGCGACGAAGAAGTTGCGACGCACTT
>WFQZ01000071.1 GCA_015486785.1 Thermoflexales bacterium | reverse complement strand
TTACCGGCTTCGCCTCTCGTCGGGGCTGGCCTCGTCGGGGACGGCTTCGTTGGGGCGAGCCTTGCGCTCGCCCTCCCACCTGCGCTCGCCCCGCTACCCGTCCCGGCTCCGACGGGGCATCCGCGAGGGGGGCGTCCCGGCGGGTCGCCCCTACCGACGGGGACGGGGACGCCTCCTCTCCCGCCTCCTCGACCGACCCGGCGGGATCTTCCGACGGCGGCCCCTCTCGCGTCACCTCTTCCACGTGACTGTAGAGCCGGGCGCGAGGCGGTAACGGGCGAGGGCGTGACCGAGGACGCGGGCGGCGACTTGTTCGCGCGGTCTTCGGCGATGCGCTTGGGGTCATCCGTCGGGGATTCGCCGGGCCTGCCGTGAGCGGCTCGATGCGCTGCCCGACGGTGAACATGCCCGGTATCCGCACGCCTCCTGCGGGAGTCTCGCTTGCGGGCACGCCGGGGAGCGTCATATCCAGCGACTCCCCCCAGTCGAGCGGCTGCGGGCGGGAGCGGGGCGCGACGGCAATCAACTCCATCCGCAGCCGTGCGGCTACCGCCGAGCCGAACTCTTGCATCCGGCGGGGCGTCAACGAACCGATGTCTGGATGCCAAACTTTCGTCCGCTCCGCAGTCCGGCGCAGTCGGGATACCAGAGAGCGCGTCCGGCCAACGGTGAGCGGTGCGTTTAGCGCGGACTTAGCTCGCTCCGTCAGCCGCCGTTGCGCCCAGGGAGAGATCAGCTTCCGCGTCCGTTCTCGCAGCGCGGTGACCGACTGTTGGATGTACCCCACCTGCTCATCGCCCATCGTCAGAGAGCACCTCTAGCTCAAGCCTCACAGCATCCCCATCACCGTGCCCACCACGCTGAACGGCGTTCCGGCCTCGTAACTCAGCGACAGCCCGTGATGGGCGATCTCCAACGTCTCGATCACCACCTCGCGGGAGGAGGTATTGAGCGTGGAAATCTCCCAGCGCACCGGATAGGCATCCTCCACGTTCCAGTGCTTCACTTTCCCGATCTCCGATCCCAGCCCGGCGATGGAGGCCATATTGTATCCCGGCGCACCTTGAAAGATGGAGAAGTTGATCCGCTTGGCCTGGAAGTCGTACTGCCCCTCTTGGAACCAGTCCCACAACGCCCGCGAGAGACTTAGCCCTCGCTTCAGCGTGATGTTGGCGTAGCGAACGCGGCCCGGCAGTTTATGCGTGTAGTTGTTGACCCCGCCCTCCACGATCTCTTCCACTTCCCGCGTCACGGAAAGGCCGCTGCACTCGGTGAACAAGGCTACCGCAACCCCGGAAAGCTCCACGTAGAACAGATAGGCCGGTGCCGGGTCAAAACGCCAGCCCAAGGCAGCACTGATCCGGCCCCCCATTTGCGATCCGGTGGACATCAATTGACTCTTGAGGCTCGGCTTAGCAGCTTGTGCCGCCGTCGGTTTGGGCGTTCCTGGAACATCTTGAATCAATGCCATCTTATCTTCCTCCCTAGATTCGGAGATCGCCTCCCCGTTCTTGCTCCAGCAACAGATACTCGCGGAGCAAGGCATACACCTCTTCCGCCAACGCTTCCAGGTCTATCTCCTCATCATCAGCGGAGAGATCGCCTGCACGCTCATCTTCGTCCGTAACCGTTTCCTCAGGCGTCATCACTCCCCCTCAGTCAACCCTCCCGCAGGGCGAGCCTGGGGGAGGGCGATGCGCTTCATCCACGTTGCGCCAGCCGCCGATTGATTTTGGCGACTTCCCGCACCCACAATCGCCGCTGGCGATGCTCCAGCGAGAGGATGTCTTCCAACGGCCAATGGAAATGGTAGGCGAGGTAGGCTACCTCCTCGTACAGCCGCTCGAGGGGGTAGCCTATGATTCCCCCCCCAGGTGTGCCAAATCCACCTCAAAGACGTTATTGCAGTGTGGGCATTTGACCGGACGGGTCGTCTTGCCGGTCTCGTTGATCTGGCGGTAGAACTCCTGAAGATACGCCAGATCGGCGGCGAAGAGGTTTTCAATCACGCCGGTGTTGACTTGCGGCAGCGTGCCCAGGCTGGTGATCACCCGTGCCAGCAGCACGATCACCAAGTACGCCTCGTTGGCCTGCACCCGCAGGTCGTTCAGTGGCGTGATCTCGTCCAGAGCTGTCGCCAGCCGCATCGTCCCACGCCGATGGATGTTCCCTTCGCGATCCACGTACCCCAGGGGCAAAGTAAACTCGAACTCAGTTTGCAGATTCATAAATCACCGTCCTCCCGCTCAATCATTTCGGTCACGATGGTAATGGAAAGTTTCGCCACGGATGCGCCGGAGTATTGGTTCGATTGGAAGCCAGAGATTTTCGACGGCCAGGCGTTGGTCAGATTCCAGCGCACGATTGGCTTGTACTCTCCACCGACGAAACTGTTTAGCGTGATCGTCCCGTTCTTGCGAGCCTGGACGATGTTGCCCGAAGCCGCCAGCGCGAACCAGTTGTACAATTCCGCGCTGTTCCCGAACCCCCGCGAGAGCGTGATGGGGGAGAAGCGCACCGGGCCGGGGATCAGCAACGTGGATGCCTCGCCCGTCGAAAAGACGACGTTGTGCTCAATGACCGCCACCTCAATATCCCCGCCGGTGAGACTGTAGAACGTTCCCACCCGCACGCCCTCCACATCCAGGTGATAGTAGGCATCCACCAGATTGAGGCGGTAGCCCACATCCCCCATCGACCCGGCTTTGAGCTGTTTTAACATGCTCGCTCCTCCCGGCTGGTGCGTTACGACACCCTTTCCATTCCCTCGTGGACGATTGTTACTTCTTCAACCATGTAATCCTGCCCGCCGGCGTCCATCTCCGGCCCGGTCACCCGGCTCGGCCAAGCGTTCTCGAAGTTCCAACGGGCGATCTCTTCGTTGGCCTGATTGTAGGCGATGATGGAGCAGTTCGTCCGCGCGTCTTCGATCTTTCCCGATACCACCTCTTGCCGCCAGTTCCAGATGTCAATGCTGCTGGTGACGCCCCGCCTCAGCGTGACCTCGGTCCAAGCCAAGCGGCCGGGGATCTTCTGAATGATGGTTTCGCCGGTATCGGGATTGACGATCTTGTGTTCAATGACCTCGCTCTCCGAACCGATGCCGCTGACCGAAGTGAAGTAGCCACTCAACTTCCCTTCGATCTCCAACCCAAACTTAAATGCTACCAGTGGGTCCTCACGATTTGCCATAGTTACTCACCTCCTGCTTTTATTCCGCCCCGGGCCCGGCCCATTGACTGATGCGGAAAATGACGAACTCTGCCGGCTTGACCGGCGCCATTCCGATCTCAATGATCAGCCGCCCCATGTCCCGTGATTCCGGCGGATTCAATTCATCGTCACACTTGACGTAGAACGCCTCGCCGGGCGAACTGCCAAACAATGCCCCATCGCGCCAGACCGTCTTCAGGAACGCTGCGACATCCCGACGCACGCGGGCCCACAACTTCCGGTCATTCGGCTCGAAGACCACCCACTGCGTCCCGTTTTCGATGGATTTTTCCACGAAGTTGAAGAGCCGCCGCACGTTGATGTACCGCCAGGCCGGGTCGCTGCTCAACGTCCGTGCACCCCACACGCGGATGCCCCGTCCGGGGAAGGCGCGGATGCAGTTCACGCCGATGGGATTCAGCGTATCCTGCTCTCCCTTCGTCGTCTGATAGACCAGCCCGACGGCCCCCTGCACCACCTCGTTGGCCGGGGCCTTGTGGACACCCCGCGTTGAGTCGCTGCGTGCCCAGACGCCGGCGATGTGTCCCGCCGGCGGGATGGCGAGCGGGCGATTGGTCACCGGGTCCATCACCTGAATCCAGGGGTAGTAGAGCGCGGCGTAGCTGGAGTCAAACCCGGCCACCTCCATCCGCCACTTCTTGATCTCCTGCGGCGTCATGTCCGGCGGCGCATCGAGAATCGCCACCCGATCCCCCATCCGCTCACAGTGGGCGATCATCATCGTCTGCACGCCCTTGATGGTGTCCAAGTCCAACTTTTGGCCGGGCATAGTGGACATAAGATCGGGAGCGCAGAGCATCGTCACATCGTCCAACGCTTCCAGCCCCTCGACGCCGGTTCGCTCCGTCACCTTGCCTTGGAACTCCTGGGCAGTGGGGGCCTGCAATTGAGCCGTCTCAATGTGCAACGCCTGTTCCTGCTCCTTGGGCCACAGTTGCTTCAGCGGCGCGGCTTCGGGGATCAGAAGCTCAACCAATGTGGGGGCTTTGTGATTGCGGTAGGCTACGCGCACCCGCTTTTGCCCCTCTTCCTCAACCTCACGGAGTTGAACGCCCTTGATCTCCTCGGCCACCTTCCAGCCGCCGGAGACTTTCTCTCGCTCCACGATGAGATCAAAGGTGCTTCCTTCCGCCGTGACCGCCGGAGCAGGCGGCGAGGCATCCTCGTCTTCCTTCCCCTTGCTTGGAGGACTCGCGGCAGCAGGAAGCGGCGTCACCCCGGTGACCCGCACGCGCATCCGCAGCCCGTCAAATCCGGCGCGTTTGGCCCGCACGACCAATTGCGGCTTTCCCGCGTTATTGAGAAGTGCGGCTTGGGCTTTGGGGATCGTCCGCACGCTGACGACGTAGCAGCGCGAACCTCCGTTCATAAAGTAGCCGTAGACCGCATAAGCCAGATAGGCTCCCGGCACGAACTCGCCGTACCGCTCGACGAATTGGCTCCAGTTGGTGACCAACTGCGGCTTGTTGAGCAGGTTCTCAACAACCAATTCGCCGTCCACCTCACGGACCAATTCCGCCTTCTCGGTGAACCCGACGAAAGCGGCCATCGCGGTGCCAACGCCTTCAATAGGCTTCGGCCCCCGGTCCACCTCCTCGACATAAACTCCCGGTGAAAGATACTCAGGCATACAAACCCTCCTACTCGGAATCCTCTTGATAGCAACCGGCGCGGTCGCCCAGGGCCGGCGCGAGACCCGCCCCTACCCAACGTCCGTTCACAACTCCAAAACGTAGTCCGGGGCGGGAACGACGATCCGGTACTGCTTCGCCTCCCGCCCCCCGATCCGTACAGCTAACGTGTACTCTCCAGCTTCCAGCCGTCCGATAGTAAACCGTCCTTCTTCCTGCAAAGGCACCTCCAATCCCCGTTCAACCAGGGTCAGGCTGATCGCCTCTAAAGGCCGCTCGGTCTGCAACCGCCCCCCGACCGACCAGAACACATCCGGGCCGACCGCCTCCGGCAGCGGCACTAGCCCCGCCTTGTGGACGACCCGCAACTCCCGTGTACGCACCAACGGCGTCGTAATGACCAGGTACGGGTCTATCGCCATCGTCGCCGTCAGCGTGATAGACGGACGCATCTCGTTATCCAACGCGCTCCACACCTCGGCGACGCTCTCCAACGCCTCCCCCTGGGCCACCAGCAACGGAATCGGCACCGCCTGATCGCGCAGCGTCTCCGGCAGCAAGTCGTTCGGCAACGTCGGATACCGCAGCAGCGACATCAGCACACGGGCCAACAGCCGATGCTCATCCTCCGGGTCTTTGGCCCAAGCGGTGATCATATAACTCAAGTCCATCCGCACCGGCGTGCGCCGCTGGACGGCTGTGCCGTCTTTGCGCCGCTCCACAACCCACTGTTGCGATCCGCGCAGGCGGGTATTCTCCCGAATGTCGTGCAGGAACAGGTTGACGGTGGGGCGGGTCAAGCGCGAGGCCCATTCCCGCCGGGGCTGGTCGAACTTGATCGCCACCTCCCCGTTCTTGATGGGGATTTCGCGGATGAGCAATTGCCGCAACACCTCGTCCAGGTCGTTAATCATCATTCTCCGTCCGTTGTTCCAACTCGGCCAGAGCATCCTCTAGCGACTTTGCCCCGGTGGCCACTTGCTCCAGAATCTCGGTATGCTTTCCGATGAAAAGCACCATCAAATCCAGCACCTCAAGCAGGACCCGCGTATCCACCTCCCCGCCGGGGCAAAAGAGCGTGTGGCGGCAGAAGACCACCCCGGCCCCATCATCCACACCGAAACCGCTGATCGGCAAATAGCGGTTCAAGTTCAACAGCAACATCGCCAAGGCCGGCCGCGTGTCCGGCTTAATCTCAAAGGGCAACGTAGCGTAAATCTGGAGCAAATCTATGGCCGACTCGTCTTCCCCCACGTTCAGCAGCTCTCCCGCCGCTTTCTGAAGCGCACTGAGGAAGAGCAATTGGGCGACGGTGGTCCGCCCTTGGTCATCGGTAATCAGATGAACCAGCATTTGCTCTATGGGCACGTCCACCACATCCAGCTTCAGCGGGAAAACCAGCGATTCAAAACCGGCATCATCCAAAACTTGAGCAAGTGTCTGCAAATCTGTCATCGTCCCCTCTTTCAGACGCGGGCCGTGTTCCCGCATCGGCTAATCATATTTGACCATCTTCTGCATCAACAGTTCCCTCAGGGCTGCCTCATCGTTATCCGCCATATCCTTCAACTCGTCCGCCGACCCCTTGATTTTGAGCACCTCATTGGCGAACGAGACGGCCTCACCGTTCCCGCTGCGAAGTTGGCCCACCAGGTAATCAATGTGCGTTTCGGCCTGAGTCTCGGCCTTCTTCTGCCTCTTTCCGGCGTAGATGCTCTGCCCGATGCCCAAAAGCGACCCTATGCCACCGGAGACCGCCCCGCCGATCAGCCCGGTTTTGCCCCCGGCGAGCCGGAATCCTCCGCTGACGATCCCGCCGATGTTGGATAGAATCCCCAGCGACTTGGAGCCTTTTCCCTGGCTGCTGCCGACGAACTTAGCCAGGTTTTTCATCTCATTGCTGGAATAACTCCGCTTTTTCGCCCTTCTACTCCGCCGGAACGAGCCTAACAACGACTTGGCGCCGGACAACATACCGATACTTTCCCCGGCGATCTGAAGCCCGGCACTGGCCGCATCCGACCTATCGGATAAGTCATCCTTCCCGGCCATAGCCGCGCCGCCGCTCACCATACCCGCCAAGCCGGTGCTCACACCGATCAAGTTTTGCACCCCACCCAGGGCCGTCTGTTTCATCGTCCGCCGGCCCAGCAAGCGACCGGCACGTCCCCCGCGCCGATACAGCCGGGCACCGCGAGTGAAACCGGCTGCATTGCCGGAGAACTCCGCCAGCCCACCCAACGTCTCCAACCCACCACCGGCAATGCCGAATCCGGCGGAAGTTTTACCGGCCCAGTCTCCACCCTTGTACTCTTCGATGCCTCCGAAGACATCCCCCAGGGTCCCCAATCC
>WFQZ01000070.1 GCA_015486785.1 Thermoflexales bacterium | reverse complement strand
TTGAACGACTCCTCCATCCCGACGGAAGACGCGCAACGGATTCGCTCGCTCTTGCAGAGCGGGGGCTTTTAGGTGGAGGCTGATTTATGAACCCCAAAACACTCTGTTTCCATTGGTGTAGGATCTTAGGAGCTTTTCTCCTTGCGGTGGCTTTGTTGGTCCCCGGTGCCTTGCTCGCGATCTTCGAAGCGGGAATTTCCCTCGGCGGCCTTTTCCCTTTGACGTTGTTGGCGCTATTCCCTTTGGGGCTGGCGGCGTGGGCTTTTGCCCGTTTTGTGCATGCCTTGTATCAGGTCGATTACCAAAAGGCCTTCACTTTCCTGAGCTACCGACTATTTGGCCGCCCTTGGATTAGACCTTACCTGACTATCGAAAATGGTAAGATCATCGCCGGAGAGGTTTTGGCGCAAAAAATCGGCGGCCCAGGGCAGGTGGTGCTGAAGCAAGATAGTGCCATCGTACTGGAACAATCGGGGCGGCTGACCCGTGTGGTGAAAGGCCCGAAACACATCAAGCTGGAGCCGTTTGAAAAAATCTGGGCTATGGTGGACCTGCACGCGCATCACTGGAATTTCAAGGTGAACGCGATCACTATGGATGGCATTCCGGTGGCCTACAATGTCGCGCTCAAGTTCCGCATTGGTCACGTGCCGGATGACTTCAGCGAATCCTACCGGAACGAGATCCCTTCCGCCGGAAACCTGGCCCCCTTTGAGATAGAAGTGAGCGAGGACGATGTCTTCAAAGCCGCGTTGAATACCTGGATTCGAGATCCCTGGCGCTCCGAGCCGGATCGGCTGATGATCTGGACCAAACGGGTGGTGATCGGCGCGACCGAGGGCACGATGCGGGCTATCCTGGCGCGATACAAGCTGGACGATCTCCTCGATGTGGAAAGCCGCCGTGAGATTCGTGAAGACCTGGTGCGGCGGCTGATCCCCTCGCTGGAAAAGTCCGGCGTAGTCTTGTTGGAAGTCTCCTTGCACGATATTGAATTCAAGGAAAAGGAGACTCTGCAACTGTGGGCCAGCCGTTGGCGTGCCCGCCGTGATCTAGAGGTGAAGAAGGCTGAGGCTGAGGGGCTGGCCGATCAGGCTCTCATCCGTGAACGGGCGCGGAATGAAGTGCGGCGCGAACTCTTTGAGGAGACGCTGAGAACCTTGGAGCAGTACCGTGAGCCGGACAAGGATGCTTTTGCCCACTACGCTGTGCTCAGCTTTGCCGAAACGCTCCGCCGCATTACCCCCGATGTCTTCCAGCACCCCGGCACCCTGGAGATTTTGGAAAGGCTCGTAGGCCCGGTGACTTTTGAGTAGAGGCGCAGAAAGAGGCGCGGAGATACAAGTCAAGTATCTCTGCGCCTTCTTTGTGATGAAACCGGCCATAATCTCAATTTCTTGGAGGTAACGTACATGCATTTGATTGTTAAATGGTTCGTCCCGATATTCCTCGCCGTGGTGCTGCTGAGCGGATGCGGCAGTGCCACGCCGCAAGCCACTCCCACGCCTACCCGCACCCCACTACCTCCGGCCACCGTGACCCCGCAGCCGACGGCGACATCTCTCCCGCCGACGCCCACCCTCACGCCCACGCCCGTTCCCTTGACGGAGATGACCCCTTTCCCGCCCGACGTCAACCCCTTGACCGGGCAGAAAGTGAGCGATGAGAAGGTGTTGGATCGTATCCCGATTGCGATCAAAGTGTCCAATTCCCCTGAGGTGCGTCCTCAGTCGGGGCTGAGCTTCGCCGATCTGGTCTTTGAGCATTACGCGGAAGGCGGGATCACTCGTTTTACCGCCGTTTTCTACGACCTGGACCCTAAGCAAGTTGGCTCGGTGCGCAGTGGTCGGTTGATTGACCTGGAAATCCCGCGTATGTACCAAGCGTTATTCGCCTACTCCGGCTCCAGCGCGGGCGTGAAGAACCGCATTCGCAATTCCCCCTTGTTCCCGGACTACATCGCCGCGCCCGATTTTGGGGTGGGCGAACCGTACTTCTACCGCATCCCCCAGGAGGGCAAAGCGTTTGAGCACACCTTGTTCACCGATCCCCAAGTGCTGCGCAAGCTGGCCGATCAACGTGGCATCAACAAACGCCCGGACTATCCGCGCTTGATGAGCTTCAGCGAGACCCCGCCGGAGGGCGGCCAAGCGGTGAAATACTTCGAAATCAACTACCTGAAAGGCGTGTGTACCGCTGAGTGGACTTACGACGGGGCGGCAGCAAGTTGGCTGCGAGCCACTGCCGGTGTCAACCAAACCGACGCCCTAACCGGCGAGCCGCTCGCCTTTGAAAATGTGGTCATCGTCTACGCTAACCACGTCAAAACCGACATCCTTGAAGATACGTGGGGCGGCGGTCATATGTCCATCCAAATCCAAATCTGGGGCACCGGCCCGGCGTTGATCTTCCGTGATGGCAAGATGTACCAAGCGTTCTGGCATCGGGACGATCCCACCCACATGCTCACCTTTGATAACGGCAGCGGCGTTCCCGTGCCGCTCAAGCCCGGTCATACCTGGTTCCAGCTCGTCCCGCTGGAGACCACCTCTGAGGAGTTCCAGGACGCGATGTGGCGTTTCACCCCCTGAGCCGGGGGCTTATTCTCACTCAGTGTAAAGGAGGTTCTGTATGTTGAAGGTTAATCTAAAAGTTGTGGCGGCTCTGATGGTGTTCTTTTCTCTGGCTGTGGTAGGAGTGGTATTGGCGTCAACTTTCATCAATGTTCATGAT
>WFQZ01000069.1 GCA_015486785.1 Thermoflexales bacterium | reverse complement strand
ACGCGCCCCCGGACGGCTGCGAAGTCGTGGGCAAGATGGGACGATGCGGCAGCATGCGGTAAAACTCCGCCGCCGAGAGCGTCACATTGTCAAAGTACACCTCGTCCCCCCAATGGATCGTCAGGGGGATCACCGAGATTCCATACGTTTGCTGCAACGCCGGGGAAAGATTGGCGGTGCTGTCGGTCACTACGGCAATATTGGTCATAGTAAGTCCTTGGTGGTGAAATGAGATCAATCCGGTACAGGTTAGATTTCCAGCAGTGTGAGTTGTCTAAACGCGAATGAGGGCTGTTTTTTAGAGATCGCCATTGATTCCAGGTGAGGGAGAATTTCCTCAAAATAAGTCAATGATGAGGTGAACCAATGGTAGTCAAGAACCCCGGTGGTCGAGCTGGCTGTGTGTAGCAACTCGCCGATGAGATAGAGATACAGTTGTGATGAGGAGTAAGATCGTTCTTCAAAATGGACTCGCTCAAGCGAACGTTGCAATACGTCTTCTGGTGCAGCGGAGATGTCCTGGTGAGCAGTTGCTAGGCGACAGATAAGTACCAAATCCGTATCCAGGGATTTCTTTGCACGAATGTGAGGATTGACTTTGTACTCACTCATCGCCGGGAAGTAGTCATCAACCAGGAAACCACTTTCAATGATAGCCGTCAGGATCATCCACCAAGCACGCCGTTTGGCATGATGAAAGGTGAAGATCAAGCGACCTTCCGGCTTTAGAACCCTGGACGCTTCTTTGAACACCGCCGTAAGTAATTGGCGATAATCCCCTTCCGCTTTGTCCATGCCGCGATTCACAATTGCCTCTTTGGCCGTTGGGACATGCTCGGCGGAAAAGTAAGGGTGCTTGATCAAGGCCCTAAGCCACACATAAAAGAAATTGGAAAGTTCAGAGTAATGAATGCTGTCAAAGTAAGGCGGATCGGTAATCACAAAGTCCACAGAGCGGTTAGGGATTTGTGGCAGCCGCGAAGAATCACCGCAAAGCAACAACGTTCCGCGAGGTGTGTTTTGTAACTTTTCAAAGGTCGTAACGAAGTGCCCTTCGATGCGTTCACCTTTCGCCGGAATCGTATGGACATTCCCTTGGCCGGTCTTGAATTTATCAAAGGGCTGTTGGCAATAAGCCTTCGCTCTGCGGTAGCGGTGGTAACAGTTGACAAACGTGCCGGCGCCTTCCCGCCCTACGCCCCATACAGCATTCTCCACCGGCGTGGTTGTCAAAGGGAGTGCGTGATAGTTGAAGAGGTGGTGTAACTTGCGATGGGGGAAGTTGTAAGGCGTCATCATATTATTGTATTCCAGCGCGTTGGAAAACATGGTCACGAAAGCATCACGGTACTCTTTTTCTGGGACGCGCCGGATGGCTGCAAACAGATAGTTAAAAGCTAGCAGTTGACGCGCGTTGAAAACGTCGTAATAGTGGCGGTAATGATGTTTCCTCCAACGAGATGAGGAATCGCCAGGTGGAATTTCCTGACGCGGGAAGATTAGATGTTCCCGTTGCTCCTCAACTGTTCGCTCGATGCGCGTGAAGTTCTCCAAGTCTTCGGTATCGGGAGATTTGTAAACTCGCTGCTTCTGCTGAGGACACCAGTACTCAATCGCCACCATCCGCTCGCGTAACCGTTGCCCTGCTTGCAAAGTCTGAATCAATGGGATGCGCTCTTGGCCACAGTGCGGACATGTATACGTCCCCCGATTGTAGGTGCCGGTTCGCGGGTTGAAAGTGTGTCCACACTGTTGGCAAACACAAGCACCTTCCCCATGCCATTCGTTCAGTGACAAGCACTGAGGGCAAAAAACTGTTGCTGGGTTTGCGCGCGAGATGGGCTTGTTGCGTTGGGCGCCCTTGTTAAGCAAGGTGCGTTTGAAGAGCATCACCTCTTGCCCGCAGTGCGGACACGAGACATAGCGAAGCCAAAAAGTGTACAGCACGTGGTTTTGTGAATGGCAATGCGGACAATAGGTGCTGTATAAAGACTGAATCTGCGCTCCCGCAGTTTTGGCAATTTCCTGGAAATAGGATTCCAATTTGTCAAGATCGAGCGGCTTGAGCGTTTCGCGAACGATCCAATAGGAGACCGGGTTAAGATCGCAGCCGATGACCTTCGCGCCAACGCGGTTTGCCTCAACCAATGTCGTGCCTCCGCCCATAAAAGGATCGAGAATCACCACATCTTGCAAGTTATGAGCTTGGAAATACTTGCTGGTGGGTAACGGAATCCCGTTGGATGTCGTGGAGAATAACGGTTCATCTCGCTGTGCGGCGAGCAGGATGATCGCCCGAAACAATGCCCCCGGACGACGCGCCCACCACTTGTGCAATGAGTACACCGGGCGGTAATACTGCCGTTTGCCTGTTTCATCCTGGGACAGTTTGCTGATGATGGCTTCGGTACCGGCATCTACTAGAGGAGATTGGGCGTGTCTCATGAATCCTCAAGCCAGAAAAGAGAGTCCGGGAGGTAAACAGAGTTGTAGTTACGTTCTCGATAAAAGCGGGTGAATGTCTCACTGAACGGAAACTCATTACGAAACTCTTGCCGCAAACTGGATAGGAGATCATTTCCCAACTGTGCGGCAAATTCACCGTGTAGAGCCAGATCGTACCAGTCTATAAGTTGTCCTTGCACGATGATGCCCCGAATGCGTTGTCCCAGTTGGCGGCAAACTCGTTCAATGATCTCACGTTCCCCATCTTTGCACACGATGACGATTTGATCAGCCGCAATCTCCGCCGAGATGTCTTCGGCTAAATCCTCTGTCAGAGTGAGATGTTTAACCTGGATTGCCGGGCCAAAATTCGCCCAGATGTCCAGGCCGCGATCTGCTGCATTTGTTGCCCCGGCGCGGTACAACCGGGCCGGCATACTCCGACGTGGGTTTTCTGCATCGATACCCAAGAGTAATCGGGCAAAGGTTTCGAAACTGCGCAATAATTCTGTTTCATTTGCATGAACCGCTACAGTAACGGTAACTTTCAGATGTTTGACTAAGGTATTGAACAGAGCATACACTACTATTTCAAAGGCCTTGTCTATGCTGCGCTTAATTCCTTTGTCGTGCTCGAAGGCCGATAGAAACTCGCGCAACTCGAACTTGCTGGGGGTTGCCGTCTTGAGCATTTCGCTTAAATGCAAAATGCGCCGCTGCTTCTCACGAAACCGCTGGTAAATATACCGCTCCACTATTCCATCCTGATTGGCCTCGGCTAAAGAAGCCAGCACTGCCGGTGGGATGGCGTTTGCCTCAAAGAGGTTGTCCTGAAATTTCTGCGAGGATGTGCTGACCCGATCAAGAAGCAGCCGGGTTACACTATCTCGCCATCGTTTAGACGGATTGCGGTAGGATTCCAAGTCATCTCGCAATTGCTCTATTGTCAATTCGCCGCGACGGACGCGATACAAAATCTCAGCTATTTGAATTGGCTTGTATAAGTGAACACGTTGTTTGGCGATCAACTTATCGAGCGCGGCTTTAGCTTGTTGAGTGTCCATTGATTCTCTCCTATTTCGCCAGCCAGTGCAGAGCGTCGGGACTGATGTAAACGGACAGCGTTTCCCCGGCGTGAGGTGTGTTTCGTCCCCTGGCTCTGGTGAAGTGTAAGCTGCCGCCGGGCAGGAGCACTTTCACGCGGTAGGCGTAGCCGTGATAGGATCGCTGCACAACTTTGGCGGTAAAGGTGTTGATGGAATGGCTTTCCAGGTGGATCCCTTCTTCGTGGATGAGCAGCGTGCCTTTCGTCCCCAATGCCGGCAGCTTGACCGCTTCGCTCACGTGCAGCTTCCCCAGGGATGTGCCGACCAGTTGCGGGCCGATCACTTCCGCCGGAAAGAGGTTGTTTTGTCCTAAAAAGCGGGCCGCCCAGGCCGAGGCGGGATAGCGGTACACCGTCTCCGGCGCACCACTTTGCACGACCTGCCCCTCATTGAGCAAGATCACCCGGTCGGCCAGCGCGAAGGCTTCCTCTTGATCGTGGGTCACGGTGACGGCGGTCACGCCGACCCGCTGCAGGATGAGCGGCAGTTCCTCCAACAGCCGCTCCCGCAGGTTGCGATCTAAGGCCCCCAGCGGCTCGTCGAGCAACAGCAAGTTGGGATGCGAAGCCAAACTCCGCGCTAACGCCACCCGCTGTTGCTCGCCGCCGGAAAGTTCGTTCACGTCGCGCCCTTCGAATCCTTCCAGCCCTACCAGGGCGAGCATGCTTTCCACCCGCGCGGCAATGCGGGATTTCGGTTCGTTTTTCATACGGAGACCGAAAGCGACATTTTCTCCCACGGTGCGATGCGGAAACAAGGCGTATTCCTGGAACATCAGCACGATGCCGCGTTGATGCACCGGCACGTTCGCTAAGTCACGGCCTTCAAGCAACACCGATCCTTGCTCCGGCTCTTCCAGCCCGGCGATGATCCGTAACAAGGTGGTTTTCCCACTCCCCGACGATCCCAGCAGGCAAGCGGTTTCCCCTTGCTGCACTTCAAAGGATACATCACGCAGTAACGGAACTTCATTGTAGGTTTTGTGGATGTGGTGTAACTCCAAGTAGGCCATAAAACTCCTCTAGCGGCGGAAGCGATCCAACACCGTCTCCAACGTCAGCTTGGGAGCGCGGTCCCGCAGTAATTGCAGCCGCCGGCTGTAGGGGAGCTGCTGGTCGTCACGGTAGAAGATGCCCAGGTATTGCGTCTCTGTTTCCAGGGCTGCCGTCATCGCGGCTTGGAGGTCCTGGGCGTTGTGTCCTTCAGGCAAGGGGCGGCAGATTTCGCGGTAATGATCGTAAGTATTATGGAAGGTGATGCAAGGACTGAGTACCTGCACAAAGGCAAACCCCGGATGCAGCAAGGCTTGGCGGAAAATATCCGCCATCTGCTTAGGCTGCCCGGAGAACGCGCGGGCCACAAAAGTCGTGCCGTAGGCCAGCGTCATCAAGATCGGGTTGAGCGGGCGTTCCTGTGAACCGTAGGGCGAGGCTTTCCGCTGCAATCCGCGCGGGCTGGTGGGTGATGGCTGCCCCTTGGTCATCCCGTAGATGTTGTTGTCCATCACGATGTAAGGCAAGTCAATGTTACGCCGTGCCGCGTGCGGGATGTGCCCGCCGCCGATGCTGAACCCGTCCCCGTCCCCGCCGACCGCTACCACGGTGAGGCTCGGATTGCCCAGTTTGATCCCCGTGGCCAGCGGCAAAGGCCGCCCGTGAACGCCGTGGATGCCGTAGGTCTTGAGGAACGCCGGGAAACGACTTGAGCAGCCGATCCCCGAAGCGACCATGATGTTCTCGTTGCGCAGTTCCAGCGACGCGAACGCCCGCGTGAGCGCGTTGAGCACCGCGTAGTCCCCGCACCCCGGACACCAGATCGGTTTGACGTGACTGCGATATTCACTCGCCTTACGACTCATTGGCTCCCTCCTCCAGCCGCTCCACGGCTTCGTAAACTGATACCAAATCGCCTTGCTCGGCGACCCACTGCTCCCGCTCTTGGGCGATCATCTTCAACACCGCCTCGTAAATCTCGCGCACCTTGAACGGCAATCCCTGCTCCTTGGTCAACTGGTGCACGTGGATGTCGCGCACATCCAGGTCTTTGTAGTAGTGATGCTCAATCACCCGGCGGAACTGTCCGGTAAAGTTCAGCTCCGGGATGAGGATCGCTTTTTTCGTATCCAGGAAGTCCAACACCTCTTTATCGGGCATAGGGCGGAGCGAGTGCGGGTACAAGGCTTCGATGAGAATCCCCTGTGCTTCCAGCATCGCCATTGCCTCACGCACCGCGCCGCGCGTGCTGCCCCAGCCGATGATCCCGAACGATGCCCCTCTATGCCCCCAGCGGCGGGCGGACATTTTCCAGGTGTTGAGCATCTTCCGCGCTACTTCCATCTTGCGCGTGCGCTTGGCCATCATCCGCTCGTGATTTTCGGGGTCTTGATTGGGATAGCCGTATTCATCGTGCTCCAGGCTTTCCGCCAGATAGATGCCGCCCGGCATGCCCGGCTCCGACATCGGTGAAATGCCCTCTTCTGTATCACGATAGCGGCGGTAATCGCCCTGCAACGCCTCAGTCGTGGGACGCTGCCGTTCCAACGGGCGGCACCAGGGGAAGGGATCGTCCGCCTCACCCCACAGGTCGTTGGGATAGGGGACCGTCTCCACCCGCGAGGCCATCGCCTGATCGCAGAGCACCACCACCGGCATTTGGAAATACTCGCTCAAGCTGAAGGCGTTGAACATCTGATAGTAACAATCTTTCACCGAATCGGGCGCCAGCACGAAGCGCGGCGCGGCCCCGTGACTGCCGTACATCGCAATGAGCAAATCCCCTTGCGAGGTCTTGGTGGGCAAGCCGGTGGACGGGCCGGCCCGCTGCACGTCGAGCACCACCAACGGCGTCTCGGTCATACTGGCCAGCCCCATCGCCTCGATCATCAGCGAAAGCCCCGGCCCGGATGTGGCCGTCATTGAGCGCAGCCCGGCGATTGAACCGCCAATCGCCATATTGATCGCGGCGATCTCATCCTCGGCTTGCACCAATGACCCGTCGAAGGAGGGCAGATACTTCGCCAAAGATTCCATCACCGGCGTGGCCGGGGTGATGGGATAACCGGCGTAGAATTTGCACCCCGCAGCCAGCGCACCTAACGCCAGCGCGTCGGCCCCGGATAGAATCAGCCGCTCCTCAACCGACTCCGGCTGGGGCAGCGTGTGCGGGAACGGCTCCGGGTAATGATCCCGCGCATAATCGTACCCGGCCTGCATCAAGTTCAAGTTGTGCTCCAGCGATTGCGGATGCCGTTGCATCCGCTCCCGCACCACCTCTTCCGCGAGTTGCAAATCCCAGCGGAAGAACCACATCAACGCCCCCAGGAACACGAAGTTGTATCCTCGTTCCCATTCGTGCTGCCGGGCGATCTGCGCGGCAGGGATGGGATAACCTCGGCCACAGTGCGGCGGCATTTCCAGCGAGGCTTCGTGGATGAACGCGCTGCGAGCGCACAAATCCTCGTGGCACTCCATCCACGCGCGGTTGTTGAGGGCTACCATCACATCGGCTTCATCCCCTTCGGAAAGTACCCGCTGCAATCCCAAGCGCGTCTGGTAAGTCACCTGGCCGCCTTTGATCTCCGCCGGGTAAGTGCGGAAACTGTACACCTCCAGCCCCAGACGGGCGGCGATGCGGGTGAACAAGTCACCCAATGTTATCGTTCCCTGCCCGCCTTCACCGCCGAAGCGAATGACGACAGTTGGATCAGCATCATGGTTTGACATACGAACTCCTTACAAATTTCGGGTAACGGACTTCAGAGTACACAAAAGCCGCCTTGCGGCGGCTGGCCCGCTCAGGCGGGGTGATTCTTTCACTGCGGCGGCTGGTCCGGCGGGAGCAAGCGGCACAGTGTCTCCGTGACGACGGCCACCGCGTTGACCATAGCCCGTTCTTGGATATCAAAATGCGGATTGTGGTGCGGCGGAGCGGTGCTCTCCTGCGGGGCCGAGCCGACCAGCAGATAGCAGCCGGGGATTTCGCGCAGGAAGTAAGCCGCGTCCTCGCTGCCCATCGTGCGCACATCCTGACGCAGCGCATCCGGCCCCCACAGGTCGCGGATCACCTGTTGCACCAGGGCCGTGATCTGCGGGTCGTTGCGCACCGCCGGGGTGAGCGAGTGCAGCCGCAAGGAAGCCTGTGCGCCCATCATCTGCGCCGTGCCGCTGACCAGTTCCCGCAGCCGCCGCACGACCGTCTCGCGCACCGCCGGGTCGAAGGTGCGCACCGTGCCTTGCAACTCCGCGCTATCGGGGATCACGTTGAACGTGTCGCCGGAGCGCAGCATGCCCACCGTGACCACGGCGGTATCCAGCGGGCTGACGTTGCGGCTGACGATGGTCTGCAACGCCGTCACCAGCAGCGCGGCGGTGGCGATGGGATCAACCGTCTGTTCTGGAGCGGCGGCGTGTCCGCCGTGCCCGGTGATCACCGCTTCCCACTCCTCGGCTGCGGCCATCATCGGGCCGGGCGTGGCCGCCACCACGCCGAGGGGCAGATCGTTCCACATGTGCGTTGCCAGCATCGCCGTCGGGCGCGGATGCTCCAACACACCTTCGTTGACCATCACCTCCGCGCCGTTCATCCCTTCTTCGCCGGGCTGAAAGACCAGCTTGAGCGTGCCGCGCCAAGCCTCGCGGTGCTGACTCATCACCGTGGCCACGCCCAGCCCCAAGGCTACGTGCGCATCGTGCCCGCAAGCGTGCATCACGCCGGGCACTTGCGAGGCATACGGCACATCGTTGGCCTCCTGGATCGGCAAGGCGTCCATATCCACGCGGTTCATCACCACCGTCCCCGCGCCGTTTTCCAACACCCCCACCACGCCGGTGTGCGCGACGCCCTCTTGCACCGCGTATCCTAGCTCGCGCAAGGTGCGGGCCACCAGCGACGCGGTGCGCCGCTCCTGGAAGCCCAGTTCGGGATGACGATGCAGATCGCGCCGCCAGGCCACCAACTGCGTAAAAAGCCGTTCCGCCTCAGCTAAAGTGTCCATCCGCGCCTCCCAGTCTGTTGTCCTTGCAGAAACGTGTGGAAAATTGTAGCACAAGCGACAACTGATACAAACCAACCCCCTGCTCGGCCTGAGTTCTGGGAGCAAAAAAGGGCCGGCGACCTCCGCGCATCTTGCGGTGAGCCGTGAAGCTAGAACAAATGGAACGCCGCGATCACCGGCGCGAAGAGCGACGAGACCAGCGACATCACGGTGATCAAGGTGTTGAGCGAGGGGCCGGCGGTGTCTTTGAAGGGATCGCCGACCGTGTCCCCTTCCACGCTGGCTTTGTGGGCATCGGAACCGGTGCCGCCGTACTGCCCCGTTTCAATGTACTTTTTGGCGTTATCCCACAGCCCGCCGGCATTCGCCATCAACAGCGCGAAGATCACGCCGGTGAGGATCGCGCCGCCCAGGAACGCGCCCAGCGCCTCCGGCCCCATCACGAATCCCACCAGCACCGGGAAGACCACCGCCAGGAAGGCCGGGATGATCAAGGAAGTCAACGCACCTTCCGCCGCCAGGCCGACGCACGAAGCGTAATCCGGCACTTCTGTGCCCTTGAGGATGCCCGGATGCTCGCGGAACTGCCGCCGCACTTCCTCAATCATATCAAAGGCGTTGTGCGTGACCGAAAGCATGGTCAACGCGCTGAAGAGCGGCGGGGTCATCGCGCCGAGGAACATCCCGGCGATGACGATGGGATTGAGCAGGCTGATGGTGATCGTCACGCCACGCGCGGCCAGCACTTGCGAAAAGGCCACGAACAGCGAAAGTACCGTCAACGCCGCCGCGCTGATGGAGAAGCCCTTGGTGATGGCCTTGGCCGTGTTTCCGGCGGAATCCAACGTGTCCGCCGTGGCGATGACCTCATCCGACATCCCGGCCATCTCGGCGATCCCCCGCGCGTTGTCCACGATGGGGCCGTAGGCATCCGATGAGACGATCATCCCGCTGACGGCCAGCATCCCCACCGCGCTCACGCTCACGCCGTACACGCCGTTGATGCCGTAATACTCCGCCAGGTAATAAGAGAGCAGCGTCGCCGTGACGATGCCCACGACCGAGGGCACGATGCTGACCAGCCCATAGCTGAATCCGGTGATGATGTTAATCGCCGCGCCGGAGCCGGAAACTTTGGCCGTCTCCTGCACCGGTTTGCGATTGTCCGCCGTGTAATAATCAGACGTAAAGCCGATCACCACGCCTGTAATCAGCCCGGCCAACGTGGCCCACAACACGCCCAAGCTGTAGCCGCCCGCCAGCACCAGCACCGCGACCATCACCGCGAAGAGCACGCAAGTTATGACCGTCCCGTTGTTCAGGGCCTTGCCGGGGCGACCGTTCTCGCCCACGTGGACGAATTGCAGCCCCAGCAGGGAAGCGAAAATCCCCAAGGTACACAGCACCAGCGGGAAGATCGTGTATTTGAGGCTTTCGCCGGGCGCGAAGGGCAATGACGAACCGAGCAACATCACCGCCACCGCGCTGGCGACGTAACTATCAAAGATGTCCGCGCCCATACCGGCCACGTCTCCCACGTTATCGCCCACGTTGTCGGCCACCACGGCGGGATTGCGTGGATCATCCTCCGGGATGCCCACCTCAACCTTGCCCACCAGGTCGGCGGCGATGTCCGCCGTTTTGGTGTAGATGCCGCCGCCGGCCTTCGCCAGCAGGGCCAGCGTGGACGCGCCGAAACTGAATCCCAACACCACCTCGGCATCCTTTGTGATCAAGTAGATCGTGCTCATGCCGATCACCGCCAGCCCCACCATCGCCAGCCCCATCACCGAACCGGCATTGAAAGCCAGACGGAACGCCTTGGTGAGGCTGTTGTTGGCGGCGGTCGCGCTGCGCACGTTCGCCGCCACGGCAATCGTCATCCCCATGTACCCGGCGATGGCCGAAGAAAGCGCACCCACCACAAACGCCACCGCGATCTCAAGCCCGTGGCCCACGTTCATCGTCACGTTGCCGATCCCTACCTCGGTCAAGTCGAAGCTGAAGACAATCGCCAAGATGACCGCCAGCACCACCGCGACCAACGTCAAGGCCGTGTAGAGCCGCTTGAGGTACGAAGTCGCGCCCTCCTTGATCCACGAGGCAACCTCTTGTGCCTTCTCGCTGCCGGGGTCCTGCCGGAGCACCCAACGGTACAAAGAAACCGCCACGCCCAACGAGATCAGCCCAGATACGATCCCGACCACCAACCACGTTTCTTGCATGATGCAACCTCCTATAGCAATGATAACGGCGCAACGCGCCAGTTTGGATTATACTCCGACTTATCCGTAAAGCGGGGTAACAAAGATACCCAAGTCGGGTGATAAATGCCGCTCCTGCCTCAAACACAGGTGCGACGCATTTCCGAAGAGCTTCACAGGTGCGACCACAGGTGCGACGCACTTCCGAAGTGCGTCGCACCTAAAACATAGCGGCTGCATTTCAAAACATAGCGGCTGTATTTCAAAACGTAGCGGCTGTATTTCAAAACGCAGCGGCTGTATTTCAAAACGCAGCGGCTGTATTTCAAAACGCAGCCCCTGTATTTTCTCCCTCCCGACTCGCCGGCCTCAAACCGAGCAATTACCATCAAATGAATCTTACCGACAAGACCGACTATCACAAATAACTCCCCCGTGGTACACTGGATGTATGGCCGATCTCAATCTTCAGCATTTGGAAGCGGAGTTATCCCGCATTGATGTATTGTTGCGCCGCGAAGTGCGCCGCTGGCAGTTGGCCGGGCAGTCGCCGGATGATTTCCGGGGGCTGTACGTCTCTGATGAGCATGCGGTTCATCTGCTGCAACGTCCCTTCGGGGCCAGTTGGGGGCAGACGGTTGCGCTGCCGTTGGCGGAGGCGCAGGCGTTCGCCGATGCCTTGACCCAGGCGACCGCGCGGGCCGAGTCTGTGGCCCGCGCGATGCGCGAGCGCGGCGACGTGCCCCGTCTGGAGACGTTGGCCTCCATCTGCGGCCTGGATCGCTTCGCGCGGGATGTGTTCCTCGTTTGCCTGGCCCCCGCGCTTGACCTGCGCTATCGGCAAGTGTACGGCTATCTCCAGGACGATGTCACCCGCAAAAATCCCACCGTCAACCTGGTGCTTGATCTGCTCGGCGGCGCGGGAGCGGGACGGTTGTCGCTCCTTTCGCACTTTTCCGATGACGCTCCGCTGTTCCGTTGGCGGGTTCTGCACCGCTCGGCGGGGCCGCAGCAGGAGCACGTGCCGTTGTTGGCCCGCTCGCTGTACCCGGACGAGGGGATCGTCTCCTGGCTGTTGGGCGATTACCACTTCGGCGATCTGCTGTCCCCGCACGCCCGTTTGATTGTCGGCGATGAGGAGGCGGATGAGTTCCCGTCGCTTCTGCTGCCGGAGGGGACGGCGGCGGTTCTGGAGCGGGCGGCTGCCGGATCGGAGACGCCGTTGCTCGTGCTCTGCGGGGCCGATGAGACGGCGCGGCGGGCGGCGGCGCGGTTCGTGGCGGATCCCGTGGCGCGGCCTTTGCTGCGGCTTGATCTGGCCTCGGTCGCGGCCACCAAGCGGCCTCTGCTCGCGCCGGTGGGGGTCGCGCTGCGGGATGCGCGGCTCATCGGCGCGATCCCTTACCTGACCGGCTGGGACGTGTGCTTGGCCGACGGCGCACCTCAGCCCGATCTGCTGGCTGCGCTCAGCGATTTTCCCGGTCTGCTCATCGT
>WFQZ01000068.1 GCA_015486785.1 Thermoflexales bacterium | reverse complement strand
GCACACTTTTATGTACGAACAAGGCGGGATGGCCGCTTTGGGCGGCATCGTGCCGCGCCTGCTCCCCAACCAAGAGGACGGCACGCTGCGCCTGGAGGACATCGCCGCCGCGATCCGCGCCGACAACGTCCACTACCCCCGCTCGCGCCTGGTGTGCCTGGAAAACACGCACAACCTCTGTTATGGTGCGCCCCTGAGCGCGGAGTACACCGCGCAGGTCGCCGCCCTGGCGCACGAGCACGGAATGCGGCTGCACGTGGACGGGGCGCGGATCTTCAACGCGGCGGTTGCGTTGGGCGTTCCGGCGGCGGAGCTGGTGCGAGACGCCGATTCGGTGACTTTCTGCCTCTCCAAGGGGTTGAGCGCACCGGTCGGGGCGGTCATCTGCGGTGATGCGGACTTCATCGCTGCCGCCCGACGGGCACGCAAGGTTGTGGGCGGCGGGATGCGGCAAGCGGGGATCATCGCGGCAGCGGGCATCGTGGCCCTGGAGCAGATGGTTGAGCGGCTGGCGGACGATCACGCCCGCGCCAAGCGGTTGGCGGAGGGACTGGCGGACATCCCCGGCATCAGCATGGCCCCGGTCCATACCAACCTGGTGTACTTCAGCCTGCGGGACGAAGTTCCAATGAGTGCGCCCGAAGTTTCGGCCAAGCTCAAGGCCCTGGGCGTGTTGATCCTGCCGCGCGGCGCACGCAGCTTCCGCGCCGTCACCCACGTGTGGATTGATGACGACGCCATTGAGCGAGCCATCGCCGCGATGCGCAAAGTGTTAGCGGCCTAACGCCCTCAAACGATGCGAGCTGGGATAAGCAACTTATCCCAGCTCGCTCAATAATGAAAACGACATTGCAGGAAATCCACCCGCTCGGCACCGACCCGATACACAATCCGGTGTTCCTGAGTTAATCGCCTCGACCACACGCCTTCTGTCAGATATTTCAGCGGCTCCGGTTTACCGATCCCCTGAAACGGGTCACGCATCACAGCTTCTACAATCTTAAGCACCCGTAAAGCTACTTTCCGATTTTTTCTGGTCCAGTACTCCAAATCTTCACGAAACTCCGGTTGGAAAACAGCCTCTCGAGCCATTCCGCGCGATTACTCTTCGCCCAATCCCATCTCGGCCTTCAGTGCCGCCACGCTCTGAGGCTCTCCTTCTCCACGTTCCGCGCGGGCCAACGCCCGCAAGAGCCGCTTCGCGTTTCGAGGAGATCGCAACAAGTGCGCCGTTTCGAGCAACCCCTGTAACTCTTCCGCGGCAATGATCGCCACATCCTCGGCCCCTCGCCGCCGGATGATCACAATTTCTCGGCTTCGTGTTACCCTATCCCACAGCGAAGCAAAATTCGCCCGTGCCTTGCTATATGTCATCTGGATCGTCATAGCGCCCTCCGTAGTTGTACAGAAGTATTGTACAGGAACTTACGTATCTTGTCAACCAGGCCCGCGCGGACGGTTCCGGCAGCGGGGGAGATGACAGTCTCCAGCAATTTGACCATTGAGCGGAGATGCTTTATATTTGGTGATAGGATGATGTGCGGCTGTGCCGCGAGAGTCCATCTGCGGTGTTGCTTAACCGGGTTTCCGTGTAATGAACGTTGGGCAATCTTATCTTCCCTCTCAACACGGAAAATCCGGCCCAATGCAGGTGTAGCGTTCCCCTGAATCCCGAAATGATGGTGGTGCAAGATGACAGTACAACAAGTAACAATTGATGTGCCGGAAAAGGTGCTTCTAGCTGAGAAGATGGACACTGACGCCTTTGGGCGCGAATTGCGCGTGCTGGCAGCAATCAAGATGTACGAACTGGGGCGGTTGACAAGCGGGCGTGCGGCAGAACTAGCAGGTATGAGCCGGGTTGAGTTTCTGTTGGCATTGGAGCATTACAACGTCTTTCCCTTCGCGTCTGAGCTAGAGGAATTAGAATCAGAGCATGCTTGAAGCCATTAGCAACACCTCGCCACTGTTGTATTTGTATCGGATCGGCAAAATTGAACTTCTGCCACACCTCACTTTGTCAACCAGGGCACAGCGCGGACAACAAAACGCGCTCAACCTGGCGGGAAGAGATGATGGTCTCCGGCAGGGAGACAGTGAGTTCACAACAGCTTCTTTGACTTTTGAATGGAGCGGGTTATATTTGGCCGCAAAATGAGGAGCGGCTGTACCGCGAGAGTCCATGGCGGTGTTGCTTGCACAGGGTTTCCGCGTAACACACCAAAATGAGGGGACATACGGAAAGTTTCCGTATAATAATGTTAGGTCTATAAAATTCGGGAGGTTTCTTGATATGGGAGAATACAAGTCTTTATCTCTAGAACAACTAAAAGTGAATCCGCAGAATCCACGTTATAGGAGTTCGCGTATCAGTGAAGCAGATGCCATATTGGCCTTATTCAAGGAAATAAAAAACAGGCCTGAAACTGCTTTGCGCCATATGCTGAATTTAATAAAGGATATTGTGAAGCATGGAACCAATCTAGCCGATTTGCCTATTGTCGTTCCCGATCCGGATGAAGGTGATACATATCAAGTTATGGAGGGGAACCGGCGCATTGCCTCTTTAAAGCTGCTGTATTTTCCAGACCTTGCCGTTGAGGTGTTTCAGGCAGAAGCACGGACACTAAAACGTTTGGAAGGATTCCGGAAAGACTTTGTAGAGCAATTTCGGGACCAGTATAAGGAGATACTGTGCGTGGTGTACCCGACACCAGAGGATGCGCGCCATTGGATATATCTGCGACACACTGGTGAAAACGATGGGCGCGGCATTACTCCTTGGGATAAGGCAGCCAAAGACCGTTTCCGTCTGCAAGCAGCAGATCGCAAACACACTATTGCCACACAGGTGGTTGAATTTTTGATTCAAGAAGGCTATTTGGAGCCTGATATACCCGTTGTGCTAAGTACTGTGGAGCGCATGGTGAAGGATCCCGACGTGGCTTCCCAATTGCACATCGAGATTCTGGAAGACTTGGTTCATTTGCCTTCTGAACCTCAGTTACGAAGCTTGTCGTTAAAGGTACTACAACGCATCGCACTGGATACGGTGGAAAAAGACCCACAAACCAAGCGGAAACGTTTAACTTCACGTCATATCAATCAGAAAGCTGAGCGTCTCCAGTACTTGGAACGGATCATCGCTCGAATTTCTCCTCCCGAATCTTTCGATTCGGGGAAGAATACAACGTTGTCTGTATCCAAAGTGGTGCAAACTACGCTTTTTGCGGAAAGCAAAAGCCAGGTACCATCTACGCCAACGACATCAGCTACGGCCCCTGAGTCCCCTCCCATACCGTCTGCATTACCGTCAAGACCACCCGCTACGGCACCTATGTCCCCACCCATTCCCTCAGCGTTACCGTCAAGACCACCTGCTACTCGCGACTATAAGAAACGCCGACAGGTGGCGGCGAAAGGTATTAAAGTTGGGTATTCAACCCTCAACCATCTGTATCAAGAGCTTTGCAAACTGGGTGCTAGCTATCCCAACGTTGGAATGATGGGTATTCGCGCATTTTTAGAAGGCTCCTTGGATGTGTTTATTCAACGATTTGCATCCGAACAAGAATTTCAGACTTGGAATGGCCCCCATGCCCCTTTCAAAATTCCTTTGTCCACCAAGTTATCCCGTACTATAGACTGTCTGGAACGACAAGGATTTCTGCCCCCTAATGTTGCTCAGGCAATACGCAAATACCAAAGCGATAAACACAATCTACTGAGCGTGAACACTTTACAAGCATATTTGCACAATCCAGACTTAGAGCCGCGTGAAGACACGGTAAAATATTGGTGGGATGCCTATCACTCGTTCTTTGAGGCACTATGGAATACTTACAACAACGCCACCAAGCGATAGGTTTTGTTACGCCATTGCGATACCCCGGGGGGAAACGCAAGCTTTTTCCCTTCTTTCGTGATCTTATCGAGCATAATGATCTGAGTGGTGCTCATTATGTTGAGCCGTTTGCAGGCGGAGCAGGCCTTGCTTTGTCCTTACTTGTTTCTGGTTATGTTAAGGACGTCCATCTCAACGACCTTGATGTGTCCATTTATGCGTTCTGGAAGACGGTACTAGAAGCGACTGAAGAGTTATGCAGACACATAGAAGAGGTAGCTATAGATGTAACTACTTGGAAGCGACATCGTGAGATAATGGAACACCCAGACCAACATACAGAAGTGGAAGTTGCTTTTGCTACACTTTTCTTAAACAGGACAAATCGCTCTGGCATCCTGAGAGGTGGCATAATAGGGGGCAAGGAACAAGCAGGTAAGTGGAAAATGGATGCACGCTTCAACAAAGCGGAACTAATCAGGCGAATTCGTCGCATTGCGACTTATAAAGGCCGTGTTAAAGTTTATAATCAAGAAGCCATTCAATTTTTGCAAAGCATTTCTCAGTATGTGCCCGCATCAGAGAAATGCCTTATTTATGCCGACCCGCCTTATTACGCCAAAGGACACACTTTATATTACAACCACTATGGACCAAATGATCATCAACGCCTGGCACAAACTATGCGAAGCCTCTCTTGCCCTTGGGTCGTGTCCTATGATGATGTAAAGCCTGTGTATGGGTTTTACCAAGACACATGTTATCTCCGCTATCAATTGCATTACACCGCTCAAACAAGACGGCGTAGTGGCGAAGTAGCGTTTTTTCAAGGGCTAGTGCCTCCACTTGAAGAAGAAAAGAAACAATGGCGTCCTATGCACATTATAGAGACTCCTCCCTGCGTATAGACCCAACCCTGCGTGCAGCGGATACGGCTTCGCCGCTCGCGAAGACGGACAACAAACAGGCGGGCGGATCAATTGATCCGCCCGCCTGTCGCGCCTACGCCGCCGGTTCTTCCGGTGGCGGGGGAGTTTTCAAGACCGCGACCAGGTCTTGCAACTCCGTCGCCACGCCCTCCAGCACGGTGATCAACTGCGGACGCTCTTCCTCGCCCGCTTGAGCCACGGCTTTCCGCGTCACCTGCAAGAAACGCTCCACTTCGTGCGTCAACGGCGGGGGCGGTGACGCCGGCTTGGTGGCCTTGGCCGCCATTTCGTTCACCGCGTCCACCGCCGAGCGAAGCCCGGTTTGCAGCTCACGTAAGCTCTGCTGCGTAGCTTCGCTTTCCCACGCGGCGTGAATCGCCGCCGAAAGACTTTCGCCCAGCAGCTTGAATTGCTGCCCTACTTCCTGCCACGCCTCAGCAGAGGAGCCTGGTTGTTGCTTCTGGTCAGCCATCATCGCACCTCACCGTCCCACGCGCACGTGGCTCAAGGAGCGCAGTTGCTGCCGCAATTGCGCGATCTGCTCGTTGGTGCGCATCACCCGCTCGAAGAAAGCCGCTTGCGCCTTGATCCCTTCCTGCATCAAGTACGAGGCCGCTTCACTGCGCGAACGCACCGCGCCGGTAGACACCAAGACATCCAAATGCTGCCGGGTG
>WFQZ01000067.1 GCA_015486785.1 Thermoflexales bacterium | reverse complement strand
TCCACAGTTTGAAACGCTCCAATGAAGGCCGTGGTAGTGATGAATAACGTGGTGCGCCGCAAGAGTGGCAGGGTCAACTTCCACATACTGTGCCACCACGAGGCCCCGTCGAGCGCGGCGGCCTCGTAGATATCGGTTGGCAAATTCTGCAAGCCCGCCAGGTAGAAGATCATGTAGTACCCGGCGTTCTTCCAAATTGCAACGATCATTACGGCCAGCAAGGCTAGGTTGGGCGAGCCGGTCCAGTTCTGTGGGCCGTGATACCCAATCGCGGAGATGGCCGTGTTGAAAAGTCCGTAATCCGGCGTAAACAAGAACATCCAGATGGTGGCCGCGCTCACCATCGGCAAAATCGTGGTGTGAAAGAAAGCCAGCCGTGCCAATCCTACGCCCATCACCTTGCGGTTCACCAGCAAGGAAAAGATGAAGGCCAGTAGGATGCTGAGCGGTACGGTGATGATGACGTAGATTAAGGTGTTCTCCAGCACCCGTATGAAGCGCGGATCGGAAAGCAAGGTGGCGTAATTCCCTAGCCCGATGAAAGTGGGTTTGCGGAAGCGGGCAATGTTGAGCCGTTGCAGGAAAAAGCTCTGGTAGAACGATTCCAGCGTCGGCCACGCGGTGAACATCGCCACGAAGATCGCCGTGGGCAGGATCAACAAGTACGGTAGCAGTGGAATCTTTCGGTGATGCCGGTAAGTTGTAGTTTCCATACACATCTCCTCTCGATGGGTTTTGGCCTGGGAAGACGAGTATAAAGAAAAGACGATCCGCGTCAAGGGAACGGGCGAAGGACATCATAATTTGCCGCATCTCGCTCGGTTAGCTCTCGCCGCCACCCATTGCTAAAAACAACATTTATGGTATGATCGCGCGGCCTGTGAGCGAGAGCCACGGGTTTTTTCTTTATTTCTGGATGAGAGGCGCGGCGGCAGACTTTTCCGGCGCGCCGATCAACTTCACAGGACGGAGGTCCCCATGAACACGCGAGCTGTGTATCTCACCCGTGAGGGCTATGCAGCCTTGGAAAAGGAATTAGAGTATCTAAAAACTGTGCGGCGGCAGGAGGTGGCCAAACGATTACACGCCGCTTTGGCCGAAGGCGAGTTGATCGAAAATGCGGAGTTGGAAGATGCCCGCCGCGAGCAAGCCTTTGTCGAAGGCCGCATCATTGCGCTGGATGAGCAATTGCGCCATGCGACGATCATTGAATCGCACGCCGCTGATGGCGTGGTGGATGTCGGCAGCCACGTCACCGTCCGCGAGATCAGCGGGACGGAGGAGGAGAAGTATCACGTGGTGGGATCGGCGGAGGCCGATCCGCGCAAAGGGAAGATCTCCAACGAATCGCCGTTGGGGCGGGCCTTGCTGGGGAAGCGCGTGGGTGAGCAAGCTGTGGTGCAGGCCCCCGCCGGGGATATTACCTTCGAGATTATCAAAGTGGAGTAGTCAAGGAGCATCATGGAACTCAACGATCTGGAACGTCAACGACTGGAGAAGTTACGCGAATTGCAGGAAGCCGGTATGCCCGCTTATCCGCACCGCGCCGCGCGGTCGCACTCGGTGGCCGAAGCAATCCACGCCTTCGAGCAGGCGGAATCATCCGAGGCGCAGCCGCCGGAGGTGAAAGTCGCCGGGCGGCTGGTGAGCATCCGCGTGATGGGCAAGATCGCCTTCGCCCACATTGAAGACGGCAGCGGCAAGATGCAACTCTTCGTGCGGCGCAACGACTTGGGCGATGAGCTGTTCCGGTTGTTCAAAAAGACGTTCGACCTGGGCGATTTCGTTGAGGCCGGCGGCCCGTTGATCCGCACCCGCACCGGCGAGATCAGCGTGCAGGTGCAGCACCTGCGGATGTTGGCGAAAGCCATCACCCCGCTGCCGATTCCCAAGGAATACCACAAGGACGGCCAAGAAGTGCGCTACGGGGCCTTCGCCGACGTGGAGGAACGTTACCGGCAGCGATACGCCGATCTGGCCGTCAATCCCCAGGTGCGCGAAACGTTCCGCATCCGCTCGCGGATGATCGGCGCACTCCGCGCCTGGCTGGATGAGCAAGGCTACTTGGAAGTGGAAACGCCGATCCTGCAACCGATCTACGGCGGCGCGGCGGCGCGGCCCTTCATCACCCACCACAATCAGCTCAAGCAGGATTTGTATTTGCGCATCTCGTTCGAGTTGTACTTGAAGCGGCTGTTGGTGGGCATGTACGAGCGAGTGTACGAGATCGGGCGGGATTTCCGCAATGAAGGTGTGTCGTACAAGCACAACCCGGAATTCACGCAGTTGGAACTGTACTGCGCGTACAGCGATCTCAACGGCATGATGGAAACCGCCGAGCAGATGATCGCCTCGGCAGCCCACAAGGTGTTGGGCAAGCACACATTGAGCTTCAAGGGGCAGGAAATTGACCTCACGCCGCCTTGGAAGCGCGTCTCCCTGCGCGACTTAATCCGCGAGGGCACCGGCATTGACTACGTGAGCTTCCCGGAGGCCGATACGCTGCGTGCCGAGATGCGGCAGCGTGGATACGAGGCCGATAGCAAGGCCACCTGGGGGCATCTGGTGGATAACTTGCTCTCTGAAGTCGAGCCGACGTTGATCCAACCCACGTTTGTGCATGACTATCCGGTGGAAATTTCCCCGCTGGCGAAGCAAAAGCCCGACGACGCCACACACGTGGAGCGGTTCGAGTTGTTCATCGGCGGGATGGAGTTGGGCAACGCCTTCACCGAGCTGAACGATCCCTTTGAGCAGGAACGCCGTTTCCTCCAGCAAGGCCGCGCTTACGAGGCCGGAGATGCGGAAGCTCAGCCGATGGACACGGACTACTTGCGGGCGATGAAGTACGGCATGCCGCCCAATGGCGGCTTCGGGCTGGGGATTGACCGGCTGGCGATGCTGTTCACCGATCACGCCTCAATTCGGGATGTGCTGCTCTACCCGCACTTGCGCCCCAAAAATCAGGCTTGATGGCGGGTTGCCTGTAGCCCCAGAGCCAGCAGATAGGTCAGCCCCGAAACCAGGATGATCGTCGCGCCCGAAGTGAGGTTGAGGAAGTAAGAGAGCCATAATCCCACGGTGGTGAAGATCATCCCTAGCACAATCGCCCCGCCCATCATGCGCCGCAGCTCCTTGACGAACATCCCGCTGATGGCCGCCGGAATGGTGAGCATTGAGATCACCATGATCAGCCCCACCACTTGCATCAGCATCACCACCGTGAACGCGATCAGGCTCAGCAGCAGCAGATAGATCGCGTCCACCGGAATGCCGATGGCGGTGGTGAAAACTTCGTCGAAGGAAAAAGCCAGCAGTTCCTTGTAGAACAGAGCCACCGTCAGCAGAATCCCCACATCCAAGACAGCCATAACCCACAAGTCGGCGGTGGGGACGGCGAGGATGCTACCGAAGAGATAGCTCATCAAGTCGGCCTTGTAACCCGCGCTCAAGTCAATCAGGATGATGCCAATGGCCATTCCGATGGCCCACATCACCCCGATGAGCGTGTCGGCCCGCTGCCTGGTGCGACGTTGCACGGTGCCCATCCCCAGAGCCGAGGCCACGCTAAACAGCACCGCGCCCAGCACCGGATTGAACTTGAAAAAGTACCCCAGCCCCACGCCTCCGTAGGCAGCGTGCGCGATGCCGCCGCTGATAAACACGATGCGGTTGACCACCACCAGCGTCCCGATGATGCCGCAGGCGACGCTCACCAACAGCCCCGCCGTCAGGGCGTTACGCATAAAATCGAATTGTAAAGCCTGCCACATAGCCTCGAACATGATGCCTCCTAGCGCGTTTCGCTATCTGCTGCCTGTAAAGTTGCGATCCAGCGGGCCTCTGCCGCGCGGGGATCGTAGTGTGTTCGCACGAAAGTCTGTCCGGCCTGCCCCAGTTGCCTCCGGCGGGACGGATCTTGCAGCAATGTTACCACCGCTTGCGCAAAATCCGCCGCCTCTTCCGCCAGGAGCAGATGCTCGCCATTGACGGCCCCCAGCCCGTAATTGCTCGCCGGCGTCGCCACGACCGGCACGGCCAGCGTCAAAGCGTCCACCAACTTTTGCAGCAGCCCTCCGCCCACCAGCAGAGGCGAGATGAACACATCCGCCGCTTGATACCAGGCGGCGAGATCGTCCACGAAGCCGGTCACCACCAGATGCTTGCCGTCCGCGCGTGCTTTGAGCCACGCCGGCGGATGTCCGCCCACCAGATAGCAATGGACATCGGGACGGGCGGCCTGAATGCGCGGCCAGACCTCATCCAGAAACCAGCGCACCCCGTTCAAGTTGTGCGCCCGCCGCATGTCCCCCACAAAGAGCAGATTGGGCGAGGTGGTTACCACGGGCGTGCGCGGCGCGGTCGGCGTGACGTGCGCGGCCAGCGGCAGCAGCAGCGGATTGAGTCCCTGCGCGGCCAGCAAGTGCCGGTCGCCCTCGGAGATCGCCGCCAGCGCCTCAAATCGCCGGTACAACCACGGCTCAACGTGGCGGAAGGCGGCGGCTTGCAAGCGCGTCAGAGCCTGCCGCCAACCTCGTTGCCGCGCAGCCTGTTGCTCCAACAGAAACCAATTCACATCCTGCGTGCGGAAGGACGCCTGTGGCAAGCGCATCCCCAGCAGGATGACCGCCGTCTGCGTCGTTTCCAGATGCACCCAATCCGGCTGAACTTCCCGCAGAGCGCGGGCGGCCATACGACGCAATGCCAAGTAGCTGCGCAGCAAGGCCATCGGGCGCGGCCCGCGCATGGAGCGATGATGCGGCACCGTGTACACCCGCTCGCACCGGGGCGCAACTTGCGGCAGCAGTGATCGTTCCTCGTCACGGATGCGGGCCACCAGCGAGACTTGCGCCCCGTGTTGGTGGAGCACCGTCAACAAGCGGAACACCGCTTCCCCACCGGCATGTCCAACCGTTGGCGCGGGGAACTGTTTGTAGATTATCAGCACTTTCATCGATTTACCTCATCGTGACCGGCAGCCTATTTTAGACAAGGCTTCCCCCGGCACAAGGAAACCGGAGCTTGAGCGGGTGCGATAGACAATTCACGGATGTGAAGCTACAATGGAACCATCTTTTATCTAATGGCAGGAGGCAATATGAACAATCATTCTTCTATCCAACGCATTGGCGTGTTGACCGGCGGCGGCGATTGTCCGGGACTTAACGCGGTGATCCGTGCCGTGGTCAAGACGGCCATCAACAAATACGGCTGGGAGGTCTTTGGCATTGAGGATGGCTTTGAGGGCTTGATCCAGCCGGGCAAGGTGCGGCCTTTGGGACTGCGGGATGTGTGGGGCATCCTTGACCGTGGCGGCACGATCCTGGGGACGACCAATCGCGCTAATCCCTTCAGCTACGAGGTGGAAGTGGACGGCGAAATCAAGGTGTTTGATGTCTCCGATGATGTGGTGCGGCATGCTCAAGTGCTGTCCCTGGATGCCATCGTGGTGATCGGCGGGGACGGCTCCTTGCGCATCACGCAAGAGCTGATTGCCAAAGGATTGCGTGCCGTGGGCGTTCCCAAAACGATTGACAACGATCTGCAATGTACCGAGATCACTTTTGGGTTTGATACCGCGCTCAACACCGCGATGGACGCTCTGGATCGGCTGCACACCACGGCAGAGAGTCATCACCGGGCGATCATCCTGGAGGTGATGGGGCGCGAGGCGGGATGGATCGCGCTGGAGGCCGGCATCGCCGGAGATGCGGATGTGATCCTCATTCCCGAAGTCCCCTATCGCCTGGACGCGATCATTGAGAAGCTGGAAACGCGGCATCGCAGCGGCGCGAAGTACAGTATCCTCATCGTGGCCGAAGGGGCGCACGAGGCCGGAAAGCCGCCCGTTTACCAACAACATCGTGAAGTCGGCGGGGTGAAGCGGCTAGGCGGCGTCGGTGAACTGCTGGCGGAGGAAATCCGCGAACACAGTGACATTGAGTTGCGGGTCACGGTGCTGGGGCACTTACAACGCGGCGGCTCGCCCACGGCCTTCGACCGGCTGCTGGCTACCCGCTTTGGCGTGATGGTGACCGATCTCGTCGCCCAAGGGCACCTGGGGCAGATGGTCGCCCTTCAAGGCGGGCGCATCGTCGCCGTTCCCATTGCGGAAGCGGTGGCTAAACAAAAGCTCGTCTCGCTGAGCAGCGACGTGGTGAAAACCGCGTTGGGATTGGGCGTGTGTCTGGGGGACACGCCGCAGGCCATCGCCGCCTTGCAGGCGCAGGAGGCTTGAGGCAACAAAAAAGCGGCTGGTCAGCTTTTTGACCAGCCGCTTTCACGAGAACAGCTACATGCTCGCCAGAATATCTTTCTTCTTGGCGTCGTATTCTTCTTGGGTGATCAACTCCGCGTCGAGCATCTGCTTCAGTTGCTTGAGCTTCTGCATCGGATCGGGGGCGGCCTGAGCCGCCGGCGATGCCTGGGTCGGTTGCGCGGCCTGCCCCATCATCTGTGCCATCGCCGCGCCCATGCCCATCCCCGCGCCCAGCCCGACACCGGTCCCCGCGTTACCGCTGGGATTGTTGGCGGCATCCCGCATCGCCTGAGCACCTTGGTACTTCATGTAGGCGTCCATATCGCCGATAGCACCCATCGCGGAACGGGCGTCAATGGCTTTGGCGGTCTCTTCCGTGGGCGTGATTGATTCCACATACAGGGAGTTGAGCGACACGCCCCGCGCGGCAAATTCCTCGGCGGCTTTGGCCCGCACGCCTATGGACAGCTCCTCCACAAACGCCGCCATCTGGATCACGGACTTCCCCATCTCGCCGATGAGGTCGGTGATCTTGGTGAGGATGATGCTGCGGAAGAAGCCTTCAATGTCGCGGGTGGAATACAGCTTCTGCGTCCCCACGATCTTGGTGACGAACAACTGCGGGTCGGTGATCTGAATTGAGTACGTCCCGTAGCCGGTGATGCGGGCCATGCCCAAGATCGGATCGGGGATCACGATAGGTTGCGGCGTGCCCCATTTCATATCGGTCAGCTCGCGCAAAGTGACGAAATACACTTCCGCTTTGAAAGGGGCGCGGCCATCAAAAGCGGCCCCGATGATCTTTCCCAGCAGGGGGACATTGGCGGTGCTCAGCGTATGCCGTCCCGGCCCGAACGTGTCCAATGCCTTCCCGTCGCGGAAGAAAATTGCGGCTTGGCTTTCGCGCACGATCAGTTGGCTGCCCAGCCGAAAGCTCCCGGACCCTCGCTCCGGGATGCGGTGAACGATCTCCTGACTTCCTTCATCCATATACTCAATGAGGTCTAAAACTCCACGCGCCATCATACTCTCCTTTGCTACAGGTCTTGGGTGCCGGCGATGTATTCTCGCCGTTCGTCGAATGTGCTGTTCGCCTCGCGGGCCAGCGTTTGAATTTGGGTGACCAACTTGTCTATATCGCCATCAATGTTATCCAGGGCCTGGTCAATGGCGGCCTGGATGCGATCCACATAGTCCATCAAGGCTGCGTCGAACTCGTACAGCCGATCCAATTTGTCCTCGTCGACTCTTTCGGCATCGAACAGCCCGCCGTAGCCGTAAGCCGCCGTGCGCACGCGATCAATGAACGTCTGAATTTGCGTCGCCGTGCTGCCGGTCTTGGTCAGCAGGTGATACTTCCCGGCGGAGATCAAGACCTGTTGCAGGCTATCAAGCTGGCTTTTGACGTGGCGCATCCGCGAAGCGATTGTCTCGCGGAGAATCTTGTCCGCTTCCCGCCGCATTTCCTTCTGCTTGTAGCCGGAATAGCCGGGGACTTTTTCGGACAAAAACGTTTCAACGTCGGACATGTTACCTTTGATCTTATCCAGTAAACCCATTGTGTAACCTCCTTAACTAATGCTGAAAGAGCAACCGAGTGACGGGGGAACAGAAGCCAATTCATTCTAGCATAGATTTACGTTCAAGGGAAGATGGAGTTTCCTCCGCCGCCTGGTTGGGGCATTGGACAGGGATATAAAAAAAGGGTAAGATACAGCGGTTATTCACAATTGCGCCCGTTGGAAAGGAGGTTTGGATGTCGGATCACGGATTTGTCCGCGAATTGGAGTTGACCGAGGCTTTATCCATCGGCTTGGGGACGATGATTGGGGCCGGGATTTTCGTGCTTTCGGCCACAGCCGCGCATCGCGCCGGCCCAGCGGCGATGTTTTCCTATATCCTGGCCGGCTTGATCTGTCTCCCCATTGCCTTGACGATCTCGGAGCTGGCTACCGGCATGCCTCAGGCCGGTGGCAGCTATCATTTGATCTCGCGCACCTTGGGGCCTTTGGCCGGGACGGTGGTCGGCATAGGAAATTGGCTGGGGCTGGTGTTCGCTACCGGCTTCTACCTGATCGGCTTTGCGCAGTACGTGGCCTATTTCATCTTCGTGCCGCTGTGGATCACGGTGATCCTCACCGGCGTGTTCTTCGTGGTGCTCAACTATCGCGGCTCGAAACTTTCCGGGCGGGTGCAAAACTACATCGTGATCGCGCTGGTGACGATCTTGGCCTACTTCGTGATCCGAGGGCTGTTCTATCAAGCTCCGGCACTACACGCGGATTTCTTCCCCCTCGGCTGGAGCGCGGTGCTGACCAACGTGGGGTTGATCATCGTTTCGTTCACCGGCTTTGAGAAAATCTCCACCATCGCGGAGGAGATCAAGCAGCCGGGGCACAATTTGCCGCTGGCCATCGTGGGATCGGTGCTCATCGCCACCACGATTTACGCGGCGGTGTTGTTCGTGGTGACCGGCATCTTGCCGTACCAGGAGATCGCCGGTTTCCAAGCTCCGCTGGTGGAGGCGGCCACCCGTTTTATGGGATCGGCGGGCGTGATCGGAGTCTCGCTGGCCGCGCTGCTGGCGACCGCTTCCTCGGCCAACGCGGCGATTATGGCCTCGTCTCGCATCAACTTCGCAATGGGGCGCGACGATATTTTGCCCGGCTGGTTCAACGTGATTCACCCGCGCCATCTGACGCCCTACCGCTCCATCGTGGTCACGGGCGGGCTGGCGATCTTGCTGGCTTTGAGCGGACGAGCCACGGAACTGGCCGAAATCTCCAGCGCGTTGTTTATGGTCTCCTACGCGCTGTTGACGCTGGGGCTGCTGGTGATGCGGCGCACCAAGCCCGGTTGGTATCGGCCCGCCTTTCGTGTGCCGCTGACGCCTTGGCTGCCGCTGGCGGGCGGGATCGCGGCCCTGGCGGTCATCGGTACGATGGATCGCACCTCGCAGATTGCCGGATTGGGACTGGCCACCTTGAGCTTGCTGTGGTATTGGGTCTGGGGCCGACCGCGCACGGAAGTCAAAGGGGAACTGCAACCGTGGCTCTCCCGTGAGCGTCCGCTGGAGGCGGTGATGGCGGACCTGGCCCAGTCACGCGAGGCGCATCGCTCCATCGTGCTGGTGCCGATTGCCAACCCCGCCACGGTGCGCGACCTGATCGCGCTCTCCGCCGAGCTGACCCGCAATCAGCCGGAAGCGAAGACTGTAGCCCTCAAAGTCGTGCCGGTGCCGTTGAACTTGCCTCTCTCCGTCGCCCAGACCTACCTGGAAGAGGAACGAGACAAGTACCAGGACATCTTGCAGCAAGCAAAATCCTTTGGGCAGGAAGCTGACGCGACTGTTGTCCCCTCGCTGGAGGCGGCCCACGGGATTGATTCGGGCATCGTGGAGGCGGCGAAACGCTGGGGTGCTCGCTTGATCTTGATGGGCTGGCACGGCTCTTTGACGTTGCAACAAATCCGCACCAGCGTGGATAAGGCCGTGGTGCAAGCGGCCCCTTGCGATGTGGCCGTGCTCCTTGACCGGCATAAGCCCATTCGGCGCATTCTGGTGCCTTCGGGCGGCGGCCCGCATGCCCGCCTAGGTGTGCGGCTGGCGCGGGATTTGGTCGCCGCCGATCCTCGGCGTTCGGTGAGCGTGCTGCGCGTGGTGCCTCAGGATGGTGTGGTGGATTTGGCTGCCGAGGAAGCGGCGGCTTGGCGGCTGGTACGCGATGAGTTGGGCGAGCCGCCGGAGCAAGTGCAGGCCAAGGTCGTGCGGGCGGCCTCGGTGCGCGAAGGGATTCTCTCCGAGGCGCGGAAAGGCTACGACCT
>WFQZ01000066.1 GCA_015486785.1 Thermoflexales bacterium | reverse complement strand
ATCATATCGTTGTCCTCCAGTTGGTTTGTGATTTAGCACCTACATCTATACCCACTGGAGGACTTTTTGTCAACCTTCACGGTCTAACTAGCACAAGGGCCTAGTAGGAAACGGAGTGAATCCTAGTAGGAAACGGAGCGGATCCTAGTAAGAAACGGAGCGAATCCTAGTAAGAGATCGTTGCTCCCCGCAAGGAGCGCGGAGTGGGGTTATATCTATGACGCAACGAAGCGGCAACCTATACAAAAGATTACGACGCTGGATGTTACGGCTGGATGTTCCGGTGCCGGTGTTGAGCGACGAGGAATACGATGCTGAGGTGCAGCGGAATTACCGTTGGAACTTCATCTTTAACATGCTGGACGGGACCAGTTTTTGGTTCGGGATGAGTTTTGTGGCTCCGGCGACCTTGATGCCGTTGTTCGTGAGCAAGCTGACTTCCAGCCCTATCGCCATCGGCCTGTTGAGCGTGATCATTCAGAGCGCGTATATGCTGCCTCAGATTTTCACGGCTAACTTCATTGAGCAGTTGCCGCGTAAGAAGCCGGTGGTGGTCAATGCCGGTTTCTTCTGGGAGCGGTTGCCGTTCTTGCTGCTGGCGCCGATGGCGGCCTTGCTGGCCGTGCCGCATCCGCAATTGACGGTGGTGCTGTTCTTGCTGCTCATCGCCTGGCACGCGCTGGGGGCGGGCGCGTTGGCCCCGGCGTGGCTGGACATGCTGGCCCGTTGTTTTCCCATCGCGCGGCGGGGACGGTTTTTCGGGACGACCAGCTTTATGGGGTCCGGTGCGGGGGTCTTGGGCGCGGCTTTGAGTGCGGAGTTGCTCGCCAGCGCGCCTTTCCCCCGCAACTTCGTGTACACCTTCGCCGCCGCCGCCGCGCTCATCACGCTCAGTTGGGTGTTTCTATCGCTGGTGCGTGAGCCGGTGCGGCAGATGCCCGCGTCCCCACCGCAGCGGCTATCTGAGTTCCTGCGGCAGTTGCCCCGCACGCTGCGCGAGGATCACAACTTCCGCCGCTTCTTGATCGCCCGCGCTTTGCTCGCCGCCGGCGGGATGGGGAACGGCTTTGTCACGGTGGCGTTGGTGTATCGCTGGCACGTGCCCGATAGCACCGTCGGCGTGTACACCTCGGTGATGCTGGCCGCGCAGATGGCCGGGAATTTGCTCTTCGGCTTCCTTTCCGACCGGTACGGGCACAAACTTTCCCTGGTGCTGGGCGCGGGCAGTTTGGCCCTGGCGTTCCTGCTGGCCTGGCTGACCCCGTCGCCCGCCTGGGCCTACGGCGTGTACATCTTCTTGGGCTTCGGGACGGGCGCGTTCTTCGTATCGGGGATGCTCATCGTCCTGGAGTTCAGCGCGCCGGAGCGCAGACCGACGTACACCGGCATCGCCAACACCGTGACCGGCCTGGCGGCGATGCTCGCCCCTATGGTGGGGACGTGGCTGGCTTTCTACGGCTACAACGTCTTGTTCGCCTTGAGCGCGGCGATTAACTTGGCCGGGCTGCTGTTGCTGCAATGGACCGTCCGCGAGCCACGCGCCGCATAGCAAAAGCCGCCCCGGTTTGCGGGGCGGCTCGTGTGACGGCGATGCCTCAGGCCAGATGGCTCTTCTGCACCGCCAGCGTGATCGCGTGACCGGCGATGGTGTCTTCCAAGGTCAGATCGCCGGTGGGCAGCTCCACCGACTCCAGCGCGTCGGCCAGCACCTCCAGCGAGATCAGCCCGTGGAAGGCGCGGATCGCCGCGTCTAACGCCTCATCCGCGTGATACGTTACCTTGATGCGGTCGGAGAGCGCGTAGCCGGCCCGCTTGCGCAGGTCTTGGATGCGGCGGATCACCTCTCGCGCCAGCCCTTCCTGCACCAGCGATGGCGTGAGCACCGTATCCAACGCCACCACCAAGCCCTTCTCGCCCGCCACGCCGAACCCCTCGCGGGCGTGCGTTTGAATCAACACTTCCTCCGGGGCCACCGTGACTTCGTCGCCGTTGTCCAACGGCAGGTGCAGAGCGTGTCCGGCCTTCAACTGCGCCACCGTCTCACTGCCGGAGAGCCGCGCCAACGCGCGACGCACCAGCGGGAATCGCTTGCCGAACTTCGGCCCCAACACGCGGTTGAGCGGGAGGAGCTTGTATTGCACCAACTTGCTCTCTTGCTCCACAAAGTCCACCGTCTTGACGTTCAACTCCTCGGCCAGCAGCCCCAACAGCTCCTTCAACTCCCGGCGGCGGCGCGGATCGGCGGCGATCACCGCGCGGGCCAGCGGCTGCCGCACCTTGAGATTCCCGGCGGCCCGCACCGAGTGCCCCAGCGTGGCCGCTTGCCGCACCACGGCCATAGAATCCACCAACACTTGCTCCGGGGCGGAAAGTGACTCCGCTTTGGGCCATAGGCAGTGATGCACGCTTTCCGGCGCGTGCTCGTCCGCGGCCCGCACCAGATTTTGATACATCGCCTCGGTCATAAACGGCACGACCGGGGCCAGCAGCTTGGCGAAGTTGACCAGCACGAGGTAGAGCGTCTGATACGCCGCTTCCTTGTCGCTATCCACCGCCTGATCTTGGCCGCGCGTGGCCCAGAAACGGCGACGGCTGCGGCGCACGTACCAGTTGCTCAGGTCGTCGAGGAAAGCCTCCGCCGGTTCGGCGATTTCCACCGGCACGTAGGACTTGTAGCCCTCCGTCATCTCGCGGATTGTCTGCCGCAGCCGCGCGACGATCCAGCGATCCAGCACGGTCGGCGCGGCTTCTTGCGTCCAGGGATGCGCGGGGAGCAGGGGATAGCCCTCGTCCAGCGCGGCGGGATGCTGCAACAGGGCCGCCGGCGGTTGCCAATCGTCAATGCGGGCGTAGGTGACGAAGAACGCATACACGTTCCACAGCGGGATGATGAAGCGGCGGCGCGTTTCGTCGGCGCGGTTGTAGCCGAAGAGCAAGTTTTGGTCGAGCTTCTGGTTGACGTAGAGCCAACGCATCGTGTCCACGCCCATCTTCTCGGCGGCCTCGTCGAACCAGATCGCATTGCCCCACGATTTGTGCATCGGGCGGCCATCTTCGGCCCACAAGGTGGAGTAGCCGTGGACGATCTTCGTGGGCGGGATGGACTCAAAGACCGTGCTCATGGTGATCAGGCTGTAGAACCAGTTGCGGAATTGCCCCGGAAATGACTCGCTGATCCAATCGGCCGGCACCCACTTCCGCCAATACTCGCGGTCGGTGCGATAGCGGGTGGTGGAGTAGGCTACGCTGCCCGCGTCAAGCCACGGATTGCCCACGTCCTTAACCCGCGACATCAGCCCGCCGCACTTGGGACAGCGCAGCTTGACCGCGTCCACATAGGGACGGTGCGGCGTGTGTCCGGCGAACGTCTCCCAGCCTTCCACCGCGCGTTCGCGCAGCTCTTCTTCCCCGCCGATGACCTCGTAATGCCCGCATTCGGGGTTTTCACACTGCCAGATCGGCAGGGCCAGCCCCCAATAGCGTTTCTTGGAAATCATCCAGTCGTGCATGTTGCGCAGCCAATCTAGCTCGCGGTCGTGCCCGAATTCGGGAATCCAGGTGATCTGGTCCACCACGTCCATAATCTGGTAGCGCAAACTGGCTTCCTTTTCCTTGGCGGTCACTTCTTCCCGTGGCTTGTCGTAGAGCGCGCCCATATCAATGAACCACTCATCCACCAGCCGGAAGACCAACGGCGTGCCGCACCGCCAGCAGACCGGGTAACGGTGCGTGTACGGGTCGACGCGGTACAGCCGCCCCTTGCTCTCCAGGTCGTGGAAGATGTCGTGCGCCACCTCGTGGACGTTCCGCCCGCTGAGCCACCCGAAGCCTTCTATGAACTGCCCCTCGTCACTGAGCGGGGCGACGGACGGCAGCCCCAGCTCCTGCCCCAGCTCGTGATCTTCGGCCCCGCAGCCCGGCGCGATGTGGACGATGCCCGTCCCTTCTTCCTCGCCCACCTCGTCCCAGGCGATGACTTTGTGGAACTGCGGGACGTTCATCTCTTGCACCAGCGGCAGCTCATCAAACGGCCCTTCGTACTCCCAGCCGAGCATCTCCGTGCCCTTGAGCTGCCGCGTCACCGTGTACTTCCCCTTGAGCACCGATTTGACCGTGCCGGCGGCCAGATAGTAACGCCAGCCGTCGGCGGCCTGCACCTCAACGTAGGTCAACGCCGGTCCGACGGCGGCGGCCACGTTGCTGGTCAACGTCCACGGCGTGGTGGTCCACACCAGCAGCGCGGCGCGATCCTGGCCGCGCAGCGGGAAACGCACCACCGGCGCCTCGTGCGTTAGCTCCTGGTAGCCATCGGTGACGATCTCGTGCTGGCTGATGCCGGTGGCGCAGCGTGAGCACCACGGCATCACATCGTGCCCTCGGTAGAGCCAGCCTTTCTCCCACACCTTCTTGAGGAACGTCCAGATGGTGTAGTTGTTCTCCGTGGCAAACGTGAAGTACGACCCGCCGATCTCCGGCATCCCCAGGCGGCCCACGAGCGACTCCACCGTATCGCTGACCGGCCCTTCCGGCCCCTGGAGGGTGACCGTCTGCTGCGGGTCTTGCAACAGTTTGTCGGCCAAGTCGCGCAGCACCTGCGGATCGTTCCAATCCATCCAGTAGCCCAGGCGGATTGATTGCTCTGTCTGCCGCGCGGCCTGCCGCAGCACGCGGGCCTTGCATTCCAGCACAAACTTATCCAGCCCGTAAGCCTCGATCTCGCGCTTGCTGTGGAAGCCCTTTTCGCGCTCCACTTCCACCTCCACCCACAAGCCCTGGCAATCGAAGCCGTTTTGGTAGCGGGTTTCGCAGCCCTGCATGGCCCAAAAACGGTGCCACAAGTCCTTGTACGAACGTCCCCAGCCGTGATGCACGCCCATCGGATTGTTCGCGGTGATCGGCCCGTCAATGAATGACCAAGTCGGCCCGCCCCGGCGCAAGCGGCGCAGCTTTTCAAACGCCTGACTGCGCTCCCAAAAGTCCAACATTTCGTGTTCCAACTTGATAAAATCCGTTTGTGTGTCCACCGGTTTGAAAGCCATATCTGCCTCCTAAGAATAATGTAACGGCTCACCGCAAGAAGTCACCAGGTGCGACGCACTTTCGAAGTGCGTCGCACCTCTCTTTCTCCCCAGAGAAGAACCAAAGGTAACTCCTCTGTGCCCTCCGTGCCTCGGCGGTGGGAAATGAAAAAGCTCCCCTCCCCGCAGGGACGGGAGCTTTAGCTCTCGCGGTACCACCC
>WFQZ01000065.1 GCA_015486785.1 Thermoflexales bacterium | reverse complement strand
TCCACGTGATGGGGAATCTTCTGCGGCTCATCGCTGAGCGCGTTCTTGGGGTCCACCACGTCGTTCCAAGGGAGCTTGCAGAAGCCGCACAGTCCGAACCAGGTGCGCCACATCGGGAAGTAGTGCAACGCTTCCGCCTTATCCTCAAAGGTGGGAAGCTGGTTGTTGACTTGATCCATAAAAATGAGCCAGGCTTCATCGTGCTGCGGGCCTTTGTTCGTCATACCGTAGCCGCCCTGTTGGGCCAGCGACTCTTTGGTCACGTACTCCGAGTACTCCAAGCCCTTGTTCTCCATCGCAATGTCCTGCACGAATTGCGGGTCGGCCCCGAAGTGCTCCACGAAGTACTTCTTCATCCGGTGGCTGCCCAGCCCCAGAATCTTGCCGAATCCTTCGCCGCGAGCCATCTGGTGCAGCACTTCCAACATCGCCTCGGCGTTCCCGAAGCGCAGGTCAAGCCCGCCGGTCTTTTCCCGATCCAGGATGCCCGCCTCGTAGCACTCCATCACGAAGGCCAGCGAGGTGGCGAAGGAGATCGTGTCAATCCCGTAAGTGTCGCAGTAGAAGTTCCCCTCAATGATCGCCCACGGCTCAAAGATGCCGCAGTTGGAGCCGATGCCGGCAGCCGTCTCGTACTCCGGCCCGTCCACGATGACCCGCTGCCCTTTGTACGGCCCGGTGCGGACTTCGTACCCGTCCACCGCGTGAGCGCAAGCCAGCGTACAGCCGTACCAGCAGCCATCGGGCAGCCCTTGGGTGAAGTGCTTTTCCCACACGTCGCGCTTGATCTTGTGGGACTCCGGGTGACTGCCGAATTTGTAGTTGTGAACCGGCAGCAGGTCGTAGGCGTCCATAATCTCGATGAGGTACGGCGTGCCGGTTTTGGCCATCTTGTTCTGCTGATCGTCCCAGCGAGCTACTTCCTTCTGCATCTCGCGCCCCACCTGGGTGATGAGCGGCAAGTCCGCCGGATGATTGGTGTCGCCCCGGAAGCGCGGCGAACGTACCACCAGGGCCTTGATCTTCTTGTGGCGCAGCACCGTGCCCGGCCCGCCGCGAGCGGCTTGCTTGTAACGCAAGTCCTTGCGGCGCACGTCGTAGAGGCTGAAGTTGAGGATGCCCATCAACGTATGCTCCGCGCCCGTGCCCGCCGTGACGAAGGCGAGGTACTTTTTGTCCTTCTCGCTCTCCGCGAAGTGCTCCAGAAGCCAATGCCCCAACTCGTGCGTGTCGGTGGGACAATCCTCCGGCGCGGCCAAGAGCTGCACTTTGCCCCCCGGCCCGTCCACGTACACGATGACCTCTTGATCGGCGTTGCCCTGCACTTCAATAGCGTCCCATCCGGCGAACTTGAGATAAGGGCCGTAGTGCCCGCCGACGTTGCTATCAATGACGATCTCCGTCATTGGGGAGATGGTGGCCACGATGGACTTACCCGCGCCTGGGTACTGGGTCAAGCCGCCGCAGGGGCCGGAGGAGATGGTGATCTCGTTTTCTGGGTCATCCCAGCGGGTGTCGTCCCGCACTCCGTGCCACAAGAGCCACAGGTCGAAGCCGCGCCCGCCGATGAACTTTTCCTTCATTTCCTCGGTCACCGGCTTGGCCTGGATTTCGCCCCGTTCCACGTTGACGTACAACGTCTGCCCGGCGTAACCGTGCTGCAAGGTCGGCATCTCGTAGCTGAACTCACGCAGCACCTGCAAAGTTGACTTTTGTTCCATACGAACCTCCTTAGAGCTGAAGATAATTTTACTTCCGGGGTGAGGATGATGCTCGCGGTTGGCGCATCGAGAGAACTAGTTACAATCGCAGAGCACCAACATCCCACAACCAGTATAGTAAAGGAACGAGGTACGCACAATGCCAGAACGTCACCAGAAATGGCGTAACCTATCCCCGATGCTCATCTTACTGCTGTCCGCCTGGCTGCGTGCGGTCTCTTTGACCGCGCAGGGCCTTTGGCGGGACGAGGTGGATCAGTGGCGATTTGCGCTCCAGCCGTGGGGCGCGATGGTGGCCAATTTCACCCGCGCGGGCTGGAACGGCCCGCTCTATTCCCCGCTGCTGCGCGGCTGGATCGCGCTGGCCGGTGATTCGGTGTACGCGATGCGTTATTTTTCGCTGTTGTGGGGTGTGCTCGCCGTGGCCTTGCTGTACGCGCTCACCCGGCGGCTGCGCGGCGTGACCGTCGCGCTGTGGGCGGCGGTGTTGCTGGCGGGTTCGCCCTACTGGGTGTGGTACGCCCAGGAGATCAAGATGTACACTTGGATGCCGATGCTGGTGCTGCTCGCGCTCTACGCGCTGGATCGCGCTCTGACGCGCCCTTCCGCGTGGTGGTGGGCGGTCGTGGGGCTGGCGACGACGCTGGCGATCTACAGTCACTTGCTCGCCGCGCTGCTGATTCCGGTGGAGGTGGGCTGGTTCTTGCTGCATCCGCGCCGTCACCCGCGAGCGTGGCGCGGCGGGTTGATCGTCCTGGCCCTGTTGACGCTGCCCTACGTGCCCTTGCTGCGCTGGCAACTCCCGCTCCTGTTCCGGGTGCGGCAGACCGGCTTCCCGCCCTACACGCTGGGCGAGATGTGCGTTGTGCTGTTCAACAGTTGGACGACGGGGATGCTTTCCTACGTGCCGCCGGCAGTCCGCTGGCAGTTGCTCTACCAACTTTTCTTCGGCGGCACGAGCCTCCTCGGCCTGGGGAGCTTGCTTCTGCGCCGCCGGCGGCTGAGCGGACAACTCCTGCTGTGGCTGAGCGTGCCGCTGCTCACTCTGTGGCTGGTCTCCCTGCGCGGCCCGATTTTCACCGACCGCTATCTCATCTGGCTCTCCCCGGCCTTCTACATCCTGGCGGCTCAAGGGCTGCGGGTCTTGAGCGGGCGATCTTCCCCCTGGCTCACGGGCCTGCTGCTGGGCATGGTGCTGCTGCTGGATGGCGGTGCGGATTACGGGCAGGCGGTCACCGCGATCAAGCCGCAGTTTGACCGCGCGGCAGATTTCCTGGTGGCGCAACGGCAGCCGGACGAACCGCTGCTCTTCCAAATCCCCTACAACCACTATGTGCTGGCCTACTACTTGAGCCATCGCCCGGCCCCTCGTCCGCTTGACCCGTGGCTGGCCGCGCCGTACACCAACTGGCGCGAGCCGGACGGCAGCTACCGCGTCGGCGCGGCGTATGTGGATCGTCAAATGCGCTCGCTCGTGGGAAATTCGCCCGTGGTGTGGCTGGTCTACTCCGAGGTGTCGTTGTGGGATGACCGTGAACTGGTCAAGGCCTGGCTTGACACTCACGGCACGGCGCAGACCCAGTCCCAATATCACGGCGTCCGCGTGTTCCGCTACGCGCTCGCGCCGTGAAGGCAATTCGTATGAACGTCACCGGGGATTGTTTCAAATGACGCTTGACACGTCTCCCGTCCCCCGGCACAATAGGAACAAGCCGCGCCGTTCCCTGGCGCGTTTTTCGGCGGCTCAAACCGTCCACCGGACGGATATTAATCTTACCTTGAGGAGGTGTTAGATGTTGATGCGTGAAAAAGTGGCGTTCATTACCGGGGCTGCCGGGGAAGTGGGGCAGGCGTTGATCAAGCAGTTGGCCGCGCGGCGGAAAGGGCGCATTCTGTCGTTGGACCTGCGTCCCTTGCCCCCGGAGCTGGACGCGCTCGTCACCCACGTGCAAGGTAGCATCCTGGATAAGACCTTGCTGGAGCGGCTGGTGACCGAGTACGAAATGGAGGAAATCTATCACCTGGCGGCTTTGCTTTCCACGCGGGCCGAGTTTTCGCCCAATGCCGCGCATCGGGTGAATGTGACCGGCACGATGACGCTGCTGGAACTGGCTGCCGAACAATCGGAGTGGCGCAAAGAGCCGGTGCGGTTTATGTTCCCCAGCTCCATCGCCGCCTTCGGCCTGCCCGATCTGAGGACCAAGCTGGATTACGCCCACGTCCGCGAGTGGGAATGGAATACCCCGCGCACGATGTACGGCTGCAACAAGCTCTACTGCGAGATGCTGGGGCAATACTTCAGCAACCACTACCGCCAGTTGGCCGCCGAGCAGCCGGTGATGCTGGACTTCCGCAGCGTGCGCTTCCCGGGGCTGATCAGTGCCTTCACCGTGCCCAGCGGCGGCACCAGCGATTACGGCCCGGAGATGTTGCACGCGGCGGCGCAAGGCAAACCTTACGCTTGCTTCGTGCGGGAAGACGTGCGCATTCCGTTTATGGCGATGCCGGACGCGGTCAAGGCGTTGCTGGACCTGGCCGCCGCGCCGCGTGAGTCGCTGCGCCGCCAAGTCTACAACGTCACCAGCTTCAGCCTCTCGGCGGCGGAGTTCCGCGAGTACGTGCTGCGCTACTTCCCCGAGGCCCAAATCACCTTCCAACCGGACGTGCGCCGCCAAAGCATCGTGGATAGCTGGCCCGCCGATCTGGACGACAGCGCGGCCCGCCGTGATTGGGGCTGGAAGCCGGACTACGACGTGGAACGCGCCTTTGCCGATTATCTCGTCCCCAACATCAGCAAACGCTATCAAAATGCGGCGCAGCCCGCTTGAAAAGTTTCCCCGGCGTGATACGAAATCTATCAGTGGAGGTACATCTTGAAACCGTTAGTTGAATGTGTTCCCAACTTTAGTGAAGGCCGCCGCGCGGAGGTGATTGCTGCCATCGTCGCGGCGATGAAATCCGTGCCGGAAGTGGCCGTGCTGGATGTGGAAGCGGACGCCGATCACAATCGCTCGGTGGTGACGCTGGTCGGGCCGCCCTCGGCGGTGCAGGAAGCGGCCTTTCAGGGCATCCGCCAGGCCGCCGCGCTGATTGACTTGGATCAACATCGCGGGGCGCATCCGCGCTTGGGCGCAACCGACGTGGTGCCTTTCATCCCCATCAGCGGCGTGCTGATGAAGGAATGTGTGGCGCTGGCGCGTGACTTGGGCCGGCGGGTGGGCGAGGAGCTGGGCATCCCGGTCTACCTCTACGAGCGGGCGGCGACCCGCCCCGACCGCGTGAACCTGGAGGACATCCGCCGGGGGGAGTATGAGTTGCTCAAGCAGGAGATCGGCACCAACCCCGACCGCGCCCCCGACTTCGGCCCGGCGCAAGTCGGCCCGGCGGGCGCGACGGTCATCGGGGCGCGGCCCTACCTGATCGCCTTCAACGCCTACCTCAACACCGCCGATCTGAGCATTGCTCAAAAGGTCGCGCGTGCCCTGCGGAACTCCAACGGCGGCTATCGCTACGTCAAGGCGATGGGCGTGCTGGTGGCCGGGCAAGCGCAAGTCTCGATGAACCTGACCAACTTCCGCTTTTCGCCGCCTCATCGGGTGCTGGAAACGCTCCGCCGTGAAGCGGCCCGTTACGGGGCGACCGTCACCCACACCGAATTGGTCGGGTTGATCCCCCAGCAAGCCCTGGTGGACGCGGCCCGCTGGCATCTGCAACTGGACATCTTTGATAGCGACCAAATCCTGGAAAACAAACTCGCGGCCTTAAACGAGGCGGCCCCGCTGGGCTTCCTGGATGCGGTGGCGGCGAACAGTCCCACGCCGGGCGGCGGATCGGTGGCCGCGTTAGCCGGTGCGCTGGGCGCGGCGCTGGCGGCGATGGTGGGGCGGTTGACGGTGGGCAAGCGCAAGTTCGCCGAGGTGCAAGCGGAAGTGAGCGAGGTGATCGTGCGGGCGGAGCAACTGCGGGCCGCGTTGACCTCGCGGATGGAGGAAGACAGCGCGGCCTTTGATGAGGTGATGGCGGCTTACAAACTGCCGCGCAAAACCGAGGCCGAAAAAGCCGCGCGGCGCGAAGCCATCCAGCAAGCGATGGTTCACGCCGCCGAAGTGCCCTTAGCCACCGCGCGGGACGCGCTCACCGTGCTGGAACTGGCGCGGGTGGTGGTGGAGAAAGGCAACCCCAACGCCATCACCGATGCGGCCACGGCGGCGTGGATGGCAATGGCCGGACTCCAGGGAGCCTCGCTCAATGTGCGCATCAACGCCGTGAGCCTCAGCGACGAGGCGCGGAAGCGAGCCTGGCTGGATGAGCTGGCGCACCTGGCCACGCGGGCGCAATCCCTGCTGGCGCAGGTGCAGGAGATCGCCATCACCAGGGGCGGGATGTGAGCGTGCGGCGGGGAGGGGCCTACGCCTCTCCCCGCGCAAGTTTCTCCCGCAGCCGGGCGACGAGGTCGCGGGACGATTGCACGTTCCGATGGCGCAGTTTCTCGCGGATGGCGAGGGACTTCTCCGCCAGGGGCAGAGCCTCATCATAACGGCCCTCCTCCTCCAAGACGCGGGCCAGCCCCCACAAATCGGAAGCGATTAAGTCCCGGCGTCCTACCTCCTGCGCCAGCGGCAGGGCCTGCTCGAAGTAGGCGCGGGCCTCGTCCCAGCGCTGCCGGTCGAGCGCCAACCGGCCCAGGTTGCCGGTTATGTACGCTTGGGGTTCTGTCAAGTCCAACTCTTTGGCGATCTCCAGGGCCGCGCGGTAGAGCGACTCCGCCTGGTCGTATTCCTTCCGCTCCGCGCGCATCAACTCCACCAGGTCGTTGAGGACAATGGCCTCCCATTCCCGCTCCCCTAGTTCTCGGAAAGTGGCCAAAGCCTCCCGGTAACAGCGCTCCGCCTCGTCCAGGTCGCCGCGCTGTTGGGCCACCAATCCGCGCAGGCGGGTGGCGACGGCGCGGTCCCGGCGGTGGCCGGCCTGCTCCATCGCCGCCGCCATCCTGTCGGCCCAGGCGGCCGCCCGGTCGGTCTCCTTGCGAGAGTAGTGAATCCAGGCCACATTATAGGCTCGCCACCCGCCTGCGCGGATTGGTGGCCCAACAGCGCGGCGACCTGGACGAGGCGGAGCGCTGTTACCGGGAGGCTTTGGCCACTTTCCGAGAACTAGGGGAGC
>WFQZ01000064.1 GCA_015486785.1 Thermoflexales bacterium | reverse complement strand
CCCATCATCATCACCTACCTGAGCTTGCTGCCGGACGATCTGGCAGCAAGCTCAGGTAGGTGATGATGATGGGGTGCCGCTCGCCCCGCGCCAGGGCTTTGAGGTAGCGGAGCTGGGCGATGTCCTTGCGTTTGACTTGCGGATCGCTTGAGTCGATGTCTTGGAATTGCAATGCTTGAGGCGCGAAGCGCACGGTCAGGTAATCGGAGAACGTGCCGTCCTGGTGTTGGACGCGCCGCCGGGTCTTGTCGATGCCGGGGTCTTTAATCATAACCGGTCAACTTTTTGGCCCAGGTGATCAGCTCCCGAGCTTTTTCCGGGCTGTCCGCTTCGGCGAAGATGCGCAATACCGGTTCGGTGCCGGAGAAGCGCAGCAGCAGCCAATTGTCATTTTCTAGCATGAATTTGGTGCCGTCCAGGTGCGAGATGCCCTGCACCGGATAGTCGCCGATGCGCTCAATTTGCATCTCGCGCAGTTTCCGGGGGATGATGATTTTCATTTCCGATGTGGCGGGGGTGTTTTCTTCCAGGGCGTAGAGCCGTCCGGTGATGGCGTACACTTGTTCCAGCAGGGCGGAGATTTTGAGGCCGGTGCGGGCCAGCATTTCCACGATCAGCGCGGCGGCCAGGATGCCGTCTTTGCCGAGGATGTGCCCCCGGATGGTCAGTCCGCCGCTGCTTTCGCCGCCCAACAGGGCGTTGTGTTGCTGCATCGCGGCGATGATGTGTTTGAATCCAACCGGTGTTTCGTAGCAGGTTTCGCCGAAGTGGGCGGCTAATCGGTCGAGCAGGTGGGTGGTTGCCAGATTGCGCACCACGCCGCCGCGCAGGCCTTTCGTTTCGTGCAGGTAGTAGTAGAGCAGCAGGAGCACGTCATTGATGTGGATGTAGTTGCCGCGTTCGTCCACGATGGCGATGCGGTCGGCGTCGCCGTCGGTGGCCATGCCTAAATCGTAGCGACCCTCTTTGATGGTGCTGATCAGGGTTCCTAACGCTTTGAAGTTGGGTGCCGGAGAGCGTCCGCCGAAGAGCGGGTCGTGGCGGCCATGGATGGTGGTCACCCGGCAGCGTCCTTCGGTCAGGAGTGTGTCCATAGTGACTTGTCCCACGCCGTACATTGGGTCAATGATGACGCGCAGCCCTGCTTGGCGGATGACTTGCATGTCCACTAATGACTCCACGGCATCCACATAGTCGTTGGTGAAGTCGGCGTAGCGGACGATGCCGGCGTCGAGCGCGATGTCAAAGTCTGTTCTGATGACTTGGGAAGCGGTCAGGCGGTTGGCTTCTGCTTCGATGCGGTCTGTTTCCTCGGTCAGCAGGAGCGAGCCGTCGCCGCGAAAGACTTTCAGACCGTTCCACTCCGGTGGGTTGTGGCTGGCGGTGAATGCCAGTCCCAAGGCGGTGTGCTGGGTGGCGGTGGCGTAGGTGATGAGCGGGGTGGGGGCGTCCTCGGTGAGCAGAATGACGGAGATGTTGTTGCCGGCAAAGACTTCGGCGGCGGCTGTGGCAGCTCGGTCGGCCAAGAATCGCCGGTCATAGCCGATGAGCACGCCCCGCGATTCCTGGTTCTGGCGAGTGATCTGGTTCGCCAACGCTTGGCAGAGCCGCCGGACGTTGCGCATGGTGAAGCCTTCGCCGATGATGGCCCGCCATCCGCCTGTGCCAAAGTGGATATTGCTCCCGCTTGCCGGGTGCGAGGGACGGAAGTACCGCTTTTGGAGGATAAATTCGGCTTGTTTTAGGTCTTCCGGGGTGTTGATGCCCAGGATTTCGTCCGGATCGTAACTGCGGTAGCTGATCACGCGCTTGCCGGAGCGGATGAATTGATGTACCGAGTCGGTTAAGCGCAATTTGCCACGGTGGGCGTTTTGTTCCATTTGCCGCAGGGCCGCAAACATGGCCGGGGCGCGGGCGACGTATGCGCCGATGTTCAGCTCTTGTATCTCACGCACTTCGGATGAGGCCTCGGATTCTTCGATAATGTCCATAATGCGCCCGTTGGCATCTCGGATGATGCGGCCATAGGGCAAGGGTTGAGATACGATGGCGGTAAACAATGTCAAATCGGCTTCTTTGAGCCGATGGCGGTTGAGCATGCCCCGGATGGAGGCGGGACGGAAGAGCGGCGTGTCGCCATAGAGGATCAGCAGGTCGCCTTGGTAAGCGGAGAGTTGTCCGGCCACTTGGAGTACGGCATGTCCGGTGCCCAAGAGTTCTTCTTGCGTGACGTAGTGGAATTTGTTGCCCAGGTGTGTTTGTACTTGTTCCCGCCGGTAGCCGACCACGATGTACAAGTCATCCGGGGTGACGAAGCGGAGGACCATTTCAATGACGTAATCAATGATCTTGCGTCCTCCCAGCGGTTCCAGAATTTTGAAGTAGGGGGAGCCGTTATTCTCTTCTTCGCCTGGACCGGCGGCCAGGACGATGGCTTTGAGTTCATTCTCCATTATTTCAGTCCTGTGGTGGCAATACCTTCTACAATGTATCGTTGGGCAAAGATGTAGATGATGAGTAGTGGCAGGATCGAGATGGTGGCCCCTGCCAGCAGCAAGTTCCAGCGGGCGCCGTATTCGCCCTGGAAGGATGTCAAGCCGACCGTCACTGTTCGCAGCGAGGAACTGGAGATGTAGAGTACCGGTCGCAGCAGATCGTTCCAGTTGTGGATGAAGGCAATCAGGAACAAGGTTGTCATTGCCGGTACGGAGAGCGGCAGGAAGATGGTGCGGTAGATGCGGAATGTGGTTGCGCCGTCCAACATCGCTGCTTCTACCAACTCGTTGGGGATGGTGGAGAAGAATTCCCGCATCATAAATGTACCAAACGTCCCTACCAAGAACGAGGGCACAATGAGCGGTAAGTAAGTATCCAGCCAGTTGAGTTTGGACATCAGCAGGAACTCCGGGATGATGGTTACGGATACCGGAATCATTGAGGTGGAGAGCAGGATTCCGAAGAGGAGGTTTTTGCCTTTGAATTCCATCTTGGCGAAAGCAAAACCGGCTAGTGAGGCGGTGATCAACTGGCCAATAGCGGCCATCCCGGCCACGAATAGGCTGTTGAGTGTGTAGCGCATAAAGTTGTATTTGGTAAGCACTTCTTTGTAGGCATCAAACATGCCCGGCTTGAAGATCATATCTCCCAGCTTGGGGGGCAGGGAGAAGACCGCGCCTTGTGATTGGAATGTGGTGTTGAGCATCCATAAAAACGGGAAAATGCTAAAAATGGCTAGGAAGGTCAGTGCGAGATAAGATAGGACTATCCTGATGTGGCGCGGGTTGATTCTCCCGCTACTTTTGGGTGTAGTTACAGACATAGTCATCGGGACCTCCTTAGAGTGCGTAATTGACCCAACGCTCTTTCATTTTGAAGGAGAACATCGTGATAGCTCCCACGATGAGCAGCAGGAGCACGGCGTTGGCTGTGGCGTATCCCATGCGGTCGTAGATGAAGGCGTTTTGGTAGATGTAGAAGACCAGGGTGGTTGAAGCGTAGTTCGGCCCGCCACCGGTCATGGTGTAGGTGATGTCGAAGGTTTTGAAGGCGATGACCAGGGTATTGATGAAGACGAAAAATGTCACAGGCGAGAGGAGCGGGAAGGTGATCTTAAAGAACTGCTGTTTCTTGTCTGCGCCATCTATCGCCGCTGCCTCGTAGAGGGAGGTCGGTATGCCTTGTAACCCGGCCAGGAAGACCATCATTTGGAATCCGGATTCTTTCCAGATCGCCACGATGGTGAGTGCCGGCAAAGCCCATCTTTGGTCTGCCAGCCAGGCCGGCGGGTTGCTGATGTGGAAGTAGTGGGTTAGCGCGAAATTTAGGATTCCGAAGCGGGTGGCGAAGATCCAGTTCCAAACCATGGCTACGGCCACCATGGCGGTGATGTAGGGTAGGAAGTAGATGCCTCGGAAGAAAGCGATGCCGCGTAGTTTTTGGTTTACCAACAGAGCCAGCAGCAGGGCCAGCAGCATGACTCCAGGCACGAATATCACCATGTACTCAATGGTGTTTTTGACTACCAACCAGAAGATTTCGGAATTGATTGCCTCGGTGTAGTTGCCGATGCCGATGAATTGGGGCGCGGTGCGAATGTTCCACTTGGTGAAACTGGCTAGGGCAGCGACGATGATCGGCCCCAAACGGAACACCAATAGGCCTGTTGCCATCGGCAAGATGAAAAAGTATGGTGTTGTCTTACTGTATTTCATCGGTTACTTTCTCCCTTGAGCATTTATTGGCCTGGGTGGAGGCCGGTACGCCCACCTCCACCCAGATTGCCAACTACTGTGACCATAGAGTGTGTGAGGGATAACGCCACCGCGTTATCCGGCTGCTGTTGGGTTTATGGATAGTAGCGTTCCAGGACACTATTGGCGTGTTCTTTGGCTTCCGATAGCGCGGTGTTCAGGTCTTCTTCACCGTTGAAGACGGAATTGAGTTTCCCTTCCAAACCTGCGCCGTCGGCATAGCCGCGCCACTCACCCCAACCGGGGGTGAAGCTGGTGGGGCCGGTGTGGTCCGCCCAGGAAAGCAGGAAATCTTTGTTCGGGGGCTGCTTGTCGCGCTCCAGGAATTCGTCGGATAGCGCAACCGGCTTGTAGATGGGCACCTTGCCGCCGAAGGTTAGGTCAATGGTGCGGGCCGGGCCGGTGATGAACTTGATGAATTCCCAGGCTTCATCTGGATGGGCGCAGTTGGCGGAAATTGCCAGACTGTCAGGCCAGCCGTAGGCTGTGTCGCCGGTAGCCTGTGGCCCGCGCGGGATGGGGGCGATGGCCCAGTGGAATTTGTCGCCGGCAACCTCGCGGACGTTGTTGATGTTCCACGCTCCATCCACCCACATCGCGCTCATGCCCATCGGGAAGACGTCCTGTTGGCGGATGCCTTCCATTTCTTTGGGCTTGGGGGCTACGCCGTACTCGTTGATCAGGGAATTGAGGAACTTCAGTGCCGCAACGGCGTTATCGTCTGGGTCAAAGCGGGTCTTATCCTTGTTCAACAATCGTCCGTCGTTTTGGTAGACCCAGGATTCAATGTGGGCATAGCGTCCGTAGAACCAGAAGCCGTATTGCTCTGGTGTGCCATCTCCGTCCTTGTCCACGGTCAGCTTCTTGGCCGCGCTGAGGAAGTCATCCCAGGTCCAACCATCTGTGGGATAGGGCACACCCGCTTGATCGAAGGCGTCCTGGTTGTAGAAGAGCACCGTTTCCACGAAGGCGAATGGGAAGGCGTGCATGTGGCCGCTCTTCTTGTCGCGCACTACGTCAAACACGCCGGTGAAGTAATCGTCCGGCTTGATGTCGCGGTCTACGTATGATTGGATGTCGGCCAACAGCCCGTCGCTGATCCATTGATCCACATAACCGGAACTCATGCTGAAAACGCAGGGGAGATTCCCGGCGGCGGACATAGCTTGTAGCTTCGTCCAGTAGTCGGGGGTGGCGACGGCCTCAAGCTCAACCTTGATGTTGGGGTTGGCGGCCATGAATTTATCTACCATCTGCTGTTCTTTTTCGGAGAATTCGGGGTCCCACATAAAGTAGCGCAGCGTGATGGTTTCTTCGGTAGCGGGCTTTTCGGTACTTGCCGGCGGTGCTACGGTGGCGGTCTGTTTTCCCCCGCACCCGGATGCGATCAGGGATACCAGCACCAGGGTGAGTAACAATAGATTGTGGTGTTTCATTTCCTTGCCTCCTTACGTGTTTTGAGAATGTATAGTGTAAAATGTGTCGGTAAAGTACTGTGGATGTTTTAGCCTTGGGTCAGTTTTCACCTCCTGCGATGTAGAACCCCTTGGGGGTGTCACCTTCTGTGCCGATCCGGCCTGCTTCGGTGGGATTGCCCTGAGAGTTTGAACATGTCCTTCAGGGCCAGCAAACTGATTCCTCTCAATGCGGTTCGGCGATCAGTGCGGAACGCGCGAACTGCATATTGATGGAAATGCTGTGAGAGCGTGTGTCGCCCGCTGCTATGATCAACAAGGGTAAACGAATGGTTGTCGCTGAGAGTGTAGCATATTGCTTATTTCGGGCAACTGGTGAAAAAAGAGGGCTACTGGACACAGTAGCCCTCTGAAGTTCGTTTGACGGCTTCTAGCTAGGAATGAAGCTCGTAGTCTTTGGAGTTGGCGCGATACTCCAACAGTTTGCTGAGATTGTCGTACATCTCCGTGGCGATCTTGATGGTCTCTTCGTTGCGCATTGCTGAGATTGCTTCCCAGATCATTCCCAAGATCGCGTATAAGAGGCTGAATCCCACCATGCCGGCGGTGTGGGAGGAGTAGTACACCACGATCTCGGCCTCTCGTGCCGGGAGCAAGCTGCGCACGCTGGTGATGCAGATGGTCTTGACTCCTCTGGCCCGCGCCAGCTTGACGGCGTACCCCACGTCTATGTCCGGGCTTTCCCCGGCCAACACCAATAAGGCATCTCCTGCTTTCATCTGAGCTACGGCATTGGTGATGGCGGTGATGTCGGGGCGGAAGGTCTCGGTGTCCATTCCGGTGATCTTCAACGAGGAGGCCAGGTTCTGAACCATTGGGTAGCTGGTCAACTCACCGCTAAACCACACCTTGGGGGCTTCGTTGATGGCTTTGACCGCTTCGGCCAAGTGCCCGGTTTCGGTGGTGCTGAAGTATTTGAGGTTTTGTTGTAGCCCTTCTTGTAGGGAGAGCAGCAAGGTATCGTTACTTTTGGTGTGCGCGGCGATGTGATAGTGCTGCGTGACCTGATTTTGTACGTAACGTTGCACCTCGTGTGAAAGCTGGCGATAGCCGGTATAGCCGATGCTCTGCGAAAAGCGAATCACCGTCGCTGCATCTACGTTCACGCGCTGTCCCAGCTCTGTGGCGGTCATGAACGCGGTGTCCAGTGTGTGATTCAAGATGAAGTCGGCGACCTTGCGGAAGCTGGGGGTTAATGATTCGTAGTGTTTACTGATTTGATCGTGAAACATGATTATTTCCTTTCGCCGATGGGCATGTTACTTTTCGGAATCATACGCTTGATTCCAAAGTTCCTGGCGGGAAGCTACTTCGTACTCCGGCGTTTCTACTCGTAACTTGAACAAGTCCTTGAGTACCGCTTGAGCCTCCTTCTGCCTTGTCGAGGAGACTTCTTCCTTCTGCTTGACGATGGCTTCCCAGATCATGCTCAGCACCAGGGTAAAAATCCCGAAGCTATCGACTCCGGATGGGGAGCGGCAGGGGACAATCAGCGAAACGTTTGCTTCGCGAGCCGATAGAAGCACCCCGGAGCAAGTAACGGTGACGGTTTTGATGCCTTTCTCCTTGGCCAGACGCACCGCGTAGCCGGTGTCGAGGCTGGGAGATGTGTCGGCAACGGCGAACAAGACGTGATCTTGCTTGATCTCCGGCATAATCATCGCCGTTTCAGCCATGCTGGGATGGAAGCTGCGTGCCGGGATGCCGTAGCTATCGAACCGCTTGGCCATCAGTGATGCCAGGTCGTAGCCGCCGTATTCTCCGGTGAACCACACTTTGGGGGCTTCGGCGACGATCTCGACGAGTTGCGCGATCTCTCCCATGTTGGTGGTGATGAATTGCTGGAGTTCCTGTTGGACGAACTCATTGAGCGAGAGGACCATAGATTCGATGGTGGTCGCGTTTTGCGCTTGGCGGTAGGAGTTCGTGACTTGGTCACGCACGTAACGCTTGATCTCGCGGGAAAGTTCCCGGTAGCCGGAGTAGTCCATCTCCTGCGCGAAGCGTACCACGGTGGCCGGGTCTACTCCCACGCGCCGAGAAAGCTCGGTCGCAGTCAAGAATGCGGCGTCTAGCGTGTGCTCCATGATGAAATCCGCCAGCTTGCGGAAGCCAGGAGTCAACTTATCATAGTGTTTGCGAATTCGGTCTTGAAACATAATGCTCCTTTCTTAGTCTGTCATAGCTGTTGTATGCGAAACAAAAAAAACAGAACCGATAATGGTTTGTACCATTGCGTAGCAGTATATCATATCCGAAATGAAAAGTCAAGAGTAACCATAAACACAAATTGAAGAATTGGGGTTAGAAAGGGATCGTGATGCGAAAATGAAGTGGGGTGGATTGTTTGCGACGTGGGTTCTGTTGATGTGGGGGATCACGGCTTGCCATGCTGAACCTACGCCCGCCGTCAAGGTGACGCCTACGCCGGTGAGTTTCCTGCAATGGGCCACGACGGCCCAGGCCAGCTCCGAGTTCGGGATGCCCGATTGGAGCGCGGCCCGGATGCGCGGTGCGCCGGACGTGGAAACTTGTGCCGATGATTCCCGTGCCTGGGCTTCGGCACGCGGGAACGGCGTCGAGTGGGTGCAGTTGACTTACGCCAAGCCGGTTCATGCCACGGGGGTGCGGGTTTATCAAACGTTTGGGCGCGGCGCGATCACGCGCGTGACCTTTGTGGATACGCAGGGAACGGGGCACGTGATCTGGGAGGGGACGGATGCTCGCGGGCCGTGTCCGGGCATCCTGGCGGTCACCGTGCCGCAGACTGAGTATCGGGTGCTCAGCGTGCGCATTGACTTGGACGAATCACGCACCGGATTTTGGAACGAGATTGATGCCGTGGCGCTGGTAGGGCAGCCGTGAGCTAGGAATGTTTTTGCAATCGCGCCCGCAGCACTTCCGGAACGTGGCCGCCGCTTTCCAAAAGTTGCAAAGTCTCTTCTGGGGTGCGGGTGTATTCCGGCGGCGTTTCGGCGACGAGTGCCGCGGTTGGTGCCGGCGGCTCGTGGGGTAGCCAGAAAAGGATTTCTAGCGGTTCATCGCTTACGGTCACATAAGAAGGTAGGTCTGCCGGCGGAGCTTCGCCCAGCAGCAAGGTGGGACGCACAACGGACGACGGTTGGGCCGCAACGGCTTCCGTGGTGATGCTGCCTCCGGCGTCCGCCTGAGCCACGGCGTGCAGCATCTGCTTCCACGCGGGATTGCTCCCCGCGCCCGGCGGCAGGGGCGTGATGAGCAACAGCCGTTGCCGCTCGTGCCACTTTTGCGCCTTGGGCGGAAGCTCCAGCCGCTCCAGGCTGTGATAAGTCCAGAGTAGAGCCGCGCCCTCGGTGGTCCCCATCACTTCCCAGAGCAATTCCGCCGTCTCGCTGCCGACGAAGGTGGCCGGCAGGATCGCTTCCCCCAGCAGAATCTCTATCGCTTCTTGCAAGAGCGTGCGAGCTTCGGGCGTGGGGACGTCGGGCGGCAGATAGATGCGCGGATACCGGAGCAGTTCGCGCTTCCCGGCGGTGAACAAGAGCGCGGGACGTTTTTTGAGCGGCAGATCGCGCAGTCCGGCGGGATAGAGCGGATCGTCCCAGCAGATGGCCTCCGTGGGCGGCCGTTGGGCGGGCGGATGGAGTTTCTGTGCCTCCTCCGGCGTGAGTTCCAGGTCGGACGCGCCCTCCGGCAGCTTTCGGAGTGCGTCCGCGAGCGTCGCGCCGGCCTGTTGCCAGCGGGAAAGCAACAGCTTGGCCCGTGACGTTTTCAGCCCGCTGTGGAAGAGAAACCAGGCGCAGAGTGCGGGATCAGTTGCCATAGGCTTCTTTCTCCAGGATGATCGTGACCGGGCCATCGTTGACCAGCGAGACCTGCATCATCGCGCGGAAGATGCCGCTCTCGACCGGCACCCCTTCGGCACGCAAGGCCGTGATGAACGTATCCACCAGCGGCTCGGCGATCTCCGGCGGCGCGGCGTGGGCAAACGACGGGCGGAATCCCCGCCTGGTATCCCCGTAGAGGGTGAATTGGGAGACGACCAGTGCCGCGCCTCCCACGGCTTGCACGGAAAGGTTCATCTTCCCCGCCGCATCGGGAAAAATGCGCAAGTTGGCGATCTTGTGGGCCAGCCAGCGGGCTTCCTGCTCGGAATCGCCCTCTCGTGCGCCCAAAAGCACCAGCAAACCGCGCCCGATTTCCCCGACGACGTTGCCTTCCACGCGGACCGCGGCCTCTGTGACTCGCTGTACTACCGCTCTCATCGTTTCCCCCTTGGTGTGAGTTGTAGCGATTTTACCACGAAGTTTCAGAGGGTGTCGCTTGCAGTGCGGCGGACGGATGCGGCTCCGTTTTTACGAACCACAGGTACACCAGATACACTGAAATTATGTAGGACGTGATGGTGATCACGAATACCGGCGAAAATCCGTAGGCTTCCTGGATGGGGCCGCTGATGCTGGGGCTGAGTGCTCGCCCGGAGTTCCAAATCATGCTGAAGAGGCTGGCGGCGATGCTGCGGGATCTCGCATCGGCCTTTTCCATAATCATCGTCTGGTAGACCGGGCCGGAGAGGTTCATCAAGGCCATCCGCACCACGAATGCGGCTTCGGCCAAGAACAAGTTGGGCACAAATCCCAGGATGATCAGAAAGGGGATTGAGAGGGTGCGGGTGAAGACGACCGTGTGTGCCTTGCCCCATTTCCCGGCCAGCAGCGGCGCGATGAAGGTGGCCAATCCCATCCCCAACGCGCCGATGCCAAACAGACTGCCGATGGCCCTATCCGGCAGGGCGAAGCGATAGCGGAAAAAGATGTTCATAAACGGCATCAACATCCCCGCGCCCAGCGAGAGGATTAAGGAAGGGAGCAAGAGCCGGGAGAGCGTGTGCCGTTGTTCCCAAGCCGCGCTGAAAGGCTGCGCTGGTCGTTCCTGCTTCGGGCGCGTGGGCGCGACCTTCATCTGCGCCAGCGGCACCAGCGAGATGATGCGCAGCAGCAACGTTACCCCCAAAGCTCCGGCGTAGGCGGTGCTGGAAGTCGGAGCCACATGCCACAAACTGCTTATCCACAAGGGCAGGCTGCCGCCCAAAAAATTCCCCAGGAAGGATGAGATCATCCGCAATCCGGTGTTAAAGCTGAATAAGTGCGTGCGTTCTTGCTCGGAACTGTGTTCAATCAGGAAAGGCGCGGCGGTCACCATAAACAGACTGCGCCCCGCACCGTTGAAGATGCCCGCGATGATCAAAATCGTGGTGGTGGGGAAGAGCAGCATCGTCGCTTGCGCCACGATGACCAACACACTTCCGGAGATGAAGGCGCGTTTGCGCCCGATTAGCTCGCTGATGTATCCGGCCCCCAGGGCCACAACCAGCGCGGTGATGGCCGGAACACTGAGGAGCAGGCCCAGAAAGTCCCGCTGG
>WFQZ01000063.1 GCA_015486785.1 Thermoflexales bacterium | reverse complement strand
TCGTAGGTGCGTACCCGCCCGGCGGCGATCACGGCGGCAATGGCGTCGCTCAACTGCTGCGCCATTGCATCTTCGCCCAGCCAATCCAGCATCATCTTGACGGCCAACAGCATCGCCATAGGGTTGACTTTGTACAATCCGGCGTATTTGGGTGCGGAGCCGTGCGTCGGTTCAAAGACGGCGAAATGATCGCCGATGTTTCCGCTGGCCGCAAAGCCCAATCCGCCCACCAACTGCGCTGCCAGATCGGAGATGATGTCGCCGAACATGTTGCTGGAGACGAGCACGCCGTAGTTTTGCGGGTTCTTCACCAGCCACATCGCCATCGCGTCCACATTCGTCTCCCACAGCTCAATGCCGGGGAACTCCGCCGCGATCTTCCGCGCCTCCCGCACCATCATGCCGGAGGTCTCGCGGATGACGTTGGGCTTCTCCACCACGGTGACGGTGGGATACCCGGCCCGCTGCGCGTACTCGAACGCCCGCCGCACGATGCGGCGGCAGCCTTCGCGGGTGAAGATGCGCGTGGAAACGGCGATCTCGTCGGCGGGCACATCCTGGAAGGCGGCCATACGCGAATTGTGTAACTCCATCACCATCCGCAGATCGTCGGGCAGCGGGTAAAACTCCACCCCGGCATAGAGTCCCTGCGTGTTTTCCCGAAACATAATCAGGTCAATATCATCCCGGAAGTTGAGCGGGTTGCCGGGGAACGCCTTACACGGTCGTTGATTCACGTACAGGTCAAATTGCTGCCGAAGGCGCACGATGGGGCTGCGGTACACCAACCCCCGGCCTTGCAACGCCGGGATCAACTCCGCCTCGGCTTCCTCCTTGGGCTTGGAGGTGATCGCCGCGAACAAGGCGCAATCACACGAGCGGAGCGTCTCGACGGTGCGGGGCGGCAGCGGATCGCCTTCCGTTTTCCAGAACTCCCAGCCGATGTCGGCGTGGATGTACTCCGCATCCAGAGCCAGCTTCTCCAGCACGATCTTCGCCGCGTCCATAACATCGTTGCCGATGCCATCGCCGGGCATCAACGCAATGCGATACTTCGCCATAAATTGTTCCTCCTCAAAAGAATGAAAGTTCAACGCAACCGCCCATCGCGCGGCTGCGAGTTATCTGCAGGTACAGCACAACGTCTCGCCTACAGGCCCAATTGCTTGCGCACGTGCGGGATCAAGCCGCCGTCTTCCAAGATGGCTCGCGCTTCCGGGGAAAGCGGGGGAAAGGTGTAGACGCCTTGCGGTGTGGTGACGGTGCCGGCGGCAAAATCAATGGTGATCTGATCGCCGGAGTTCACGCCATCCACCGCGTCACAGGTGACGATGGGAAGCGCGTGGTTGATGCAGTTGCGAAAGTAGATGCGGGAGAAGCTGCGGGCGACAATCGCACCCACGCCGGCGGCCTTCAAGCAGATGACCGCCTGTTCGCGGGAGCTGCCGCATCCCCAGTTCCGCCCGGCGACGATGATGTCACCCGGCTGCACCTGAGCAGCGAAAGCCGGGTCCAGGTCTTCCAAGGCGTGCGCGGCCATTTCCTGCGGCTCGGTGAGGCTGTAGGTGTATTTGCCGGGGAAGATCACATCGGTGTTGACGTCGTCGCCGTATTTCCACACCCGCCCGGTGATGATGGTCTGCATAGCACCTCCGGCGGAATCACGCCCGCGCCCAGAGCGCGGCGGCCAGCTCGCGGGCATGCGCGGCGATGGCTTCTTCGTCCAGCGTCAGCAAACGGCGATCCTGCATCAGCACGCGCCCTTGGCTGATGGTGGTGGTGATGGCCGAGGCTTCGTAGCCGAAGAGGAAATGCCACGGCAGATTGCCCGCCGTCAACGGCGTGGGCGGATGGTAGTCCACCAAGATGATGTCGGCCATCGCGCCGGGGGCGATCACGCCCAAGGTCTGATCGGGCCAGAAGATGCGGGACAATTCGGCGTTGGCATCATAGGCCAGGCGGAAGATGAGATCCCCGGCCATAGCCTGCGGATTGCGTTGCACGAGCTTATGTCCCAAGTACGCGACCTTCATCTCGGCGAACATGTTGTTGCTGAAGCCATCGTTGCCCAGGGCAATGCGCACGCCGCGTTGGAGCATCGTTTCCACCTCCGCGAAGCCCACGGCGTTGTTCATATTTGAGCGCGGCTGATGCGTGACCCAGGTGCGCGTCTGAGCCAGCACGTCCATCTCGCTCTCGTCCACGTGGACGGCATGCGCTACGATGGAGCGGGGGCCGAGGATGCCGGCGTCGTGCAGCCGATGAATTACGCGCTTGCCGGATTTCGCCAGGCTGTCTTCCACGTCTTCAATGCCTTCGGCGGCGTGGATGTGGAAGCCGACGTTCAGCCCTTCGGCGGCGGCGACGGCGGCACGCAAAGTTTCCTCGCTCAAGGTCAACGAGGCGTGCATGCCGAAGGCCGCGCCGAGATTGGGGCGCGGGTCGGCTTGCAGGCGGCGGATGAAGCGCACGTTCTCCTCAATGCCCGCTTGCGCCCGCTCCGGGCCATCCCGGTCGGTTAGCTCGTAACACAGCGCGGCGCGAACCCCGGCCTCGGTCACGGCATCGGCGATGATGTCAAGCGAGCCGTCAATGGCGTTAGGGCTGGCGTGATGATCAATGAGCGTGGTCGTGCCGTGCCGGACGGCATCGGCCAGGCAGACGAGCGCGGAATAGCGGATGTCCTCCTCGGTGAGCAGCTTATCGAGCCGCCACCACAGCCGCTCCAGGATTTCGCCAAAGCGGGTGGGCGGCGGGCCGGGGAAGGCCCAGCCACGGGCAAAGGCCCCGTAGAAGTGCGTATGGCCGCAGAGCGAGGCGGGCAGCGCGATTTGTCCCCCCGCATCCAGGACTTGCTCATCGGGATACTGCGCCAGCAACTCCGTGGTGCGGCCCACCGAGGCGATCTGCTCGCCTTGGATGAGGATCGCGCCATCTTCAAGCAGTTGGGGCGTCGCCCCCAAGGTCGCAACTTTCGCGTGAGTAATTAACATCGTTCACCTCCGTAGCTAAGATTTTGCAGGCGGCCAGAAGGGCGGATGCTCCATCCGCCACAGGCCGAACAATCCAACGGCAAATACCGCCCCGCCCATCAAGTACCCTTCAAAGATGGTGGCGCGGGTGACGAAAACCGCAGCCATCCCTAAGACGAAGGCGATCACGTAGATCACCAGTACCGCTTCCCGCCGCGTGAGTCCCGCGTAAGTGAGGCGGTGGGAGCTGTGATCGGTGCCGGGCGTGGTCAGGGGATTCAAGCCGCGCCGGGTGCGGGAGATGATCACCAGCGTGGTATCAAAGAGCGGCACGCCCAACACCAGCGGCGGGATCATCCAGGTGACAAAGGGCATGTTATCTGGAAAGCGCAGCTTGATGCCGATGGCGGCGAGCATGAATCCCAGGAACAAGCTGCCGGAATCGCCCATAAAGATGGTGGCGGGATTCCAGTTGTAGAACAGGAAGCCCACACAGGCCGCCATCACGGCGACGGATAACGCGCCCACCAGGTATTGCCCGCTGAAGGAGCACATCAACGCGAAGTAAGCCGCCGCAATCGCGGCGACGCCCCCGGAAAGACCGTCCATGTTGTCCAGCAGATTGAAGGCGTTGGTCACGCCCACCAGCCACACAAGCGTCACCGTGCGATCCAGCCAAAAGTTGTGGAACGTCCCCACGGTGACGCCGGTGATGATGAGCAGCAGGGCGGCGACGATCTGCCCGCCCAGCTTCACCCAAGCACTGAGGGTAAACCGATCATCGAGCAAGCCCATAAACGAGACCAACGACGCGCCCACCAGGATGCTCACCAGTTGATCCACTTTGTACTTTTCGCCCAGCAGCAGGGCGGCGATCAGCGTGCTGAGGAAGATCGCCACGCCGCCCAAGCGCGGTGTGGGCACGGTGTGAACCTTGCGGGAGGGATCGGGCTGATCCACGGCGTGCATGCGCACGCCCAGCTTGCGGGCCAGTGGCGTGCCAGCCACGGCCATCAAGAGTACGCCCACGAATACCACCAGGTAGATGTCCATAGTTGCTTCCTTTCTTAAAGGTTGCGACGCACCTTGGAGGTGCGTCGCAACTGATTACGGAGCAGGCTGCGGCCCGACCGGCTGCTGCGGCTGCTGCAACGAGTTAATGAGCTGTTGAATGGCGTCCTTGTTGTTCTCCGGGGCCAGGGAAAGGGCTTGCGTGGCCGCTTGCAAGGCCAGATCGTTATGCCCTTGATTGGCGTAGGCAATCGCCAGAACACGGTACATTTCCCACAAGTCATTCGCGCGGGCGCAATAGTCCACGGCATCCGAGAGCGTGGCGACCGAGTCGTCCCACAGTTTCTCCTGCGCTTGCAGCGTGCCCAGGACGCGCATCACGGTGCATCGCTCCTGGCGCGAAGAGCCACGACTCCACTTCTTGATCGCCAGACTGTGCTTGTAGGCATCAATCGCGCCGGGGATGTCGTTGTGCGAGGAGCGCATGTCCCCCAACAGCATCCACGTCGTTTCAAAGTCCGGGTCCACCTGGAGCGATTTGGTGATCGTCTCATTGAACTTGACCATGTCGCCAAAGTCAATGGCGTACAACTGCGCCAACTCGTTCCAGATGATGGGGTTGTGCGGGCTGAGCGTGAGCGCGATGTGGTAGTTTTCGAGCGACTTTTCCAACAAGTCGTCGCGCTGCTGCTTGAGCCGCGCCTTCTCCTCGTCGCTCAAGTTGGGATCGCGCAGGTCCGAGGCGATGCGGGCGGCCCACGATTTGTAGAAGCGGGCCAAGTTCGCGCTGTGGTCGGTGTTGAGCGGGTTAATCTCGCGGGCGTGGGTGAGGATTTTCTCGGTTTCCTGGAAAATCTGCGTCTGCTGTTTGCGCCGATCCTGCTCCCAGAGCTTCTGCCAGGCGGCGATCTGCTGCTGTTGCTGGTCCGGGGTCAGCGAGGCCCAACTCACGCTTGATTCCCAAGCCTTCAGTTGCGCATCCTGCTGATCCTTGGAAAGCGCACTCCACTTGGTGGGGAAAATCTGCGCCAATTCCAGATAGGCTTTGCCCAGGAACAGGTCGTAATAATCCTCGTGCGGCACGTACTCCAGGGACTTTTGGTAGTGGGCGATGCCGATTTGCTTATCGTTCAAGTTGTTATTGTTGGCAAAGACCTTCCCCTGCTTGAAGATGATGTCGGCGCGAATGAGGTTCAAGTCGGTGGAGCGGATGACGGCCACGCTGATCAGCAGCAGGATCACCAGCAGCACCGGCGACCACAGCTCGCCCCACGTGCGGGGGAGCTTCGTTTCCTCTCCCATCAGCACCAAGGCGTTGACGAAGAGGATGATGAAGATCAACCAGTAGTAGTAGTTGAGGATGGAAGACAGCCGCTCGGCAACCGCGACCACCATTTCAATAGAGTTGGCCTGGACTTGAGTCAGCGCGGCTTGATGTCCCGCCAGCAGCAGGGCGAAGAACAGCCAGCCGATCAGCGAGATGACTACGTACAGCATCACGGCGATGCCCCAGCGGGAAGCGCGGTGCTCGTGGAACAGGTTTTCGCGGTCATATTCGCCCAGTCCCACCACGCCGAACAGCAACCAGGTAAAAAGGAAGATCAGCAACGCGCCGAAGGATTGCGTAGGATGCGGGTACTGTTTCACGGTCAGCGAGTGGATGAGGATTTGCCCGGCATCGCTGAGCCGCTCCGGGTTGTTCACGAAGTCATAGGCCAGCGTGCCCATCAAGAAGGTAGCGGCGAGGGTGAGCGACAACACGGCGGAAATCCAGGGCGCAAGCCCGCGATGGGCCGATTGTTGCGCGGCAGCCCGGCGACGGGCCGCGGCCTTCTTCTTGCGCCGTCGCGCCGCCGACTGAGGTCGCGCCGCTTCGCGCGGCGGCAGGGCGACCTGCGGCACGGTGATGGTGCCGGGGACCCACTCCAGCCCCAAGACCACCAGGAGCGCGGAAAGCGTCCAAAAGGTGGTGCGGGTAGCGGCGATGGCGATGGCGAAGTTGATCTCCACGTAGTGGGCGATCACGCTGGAGAGGATCGCGATCAGCAAGATGGCGTGCGGATGCAGGCGGCGCGGCTGCTCCGAGGGCGTCTCTTGGCCCAGCAGCGTTTGGAAGCCCACGACGGTCAGATACAAGACCGTCCCCACCACCACGCCCAGCGGGATGGCGACGACGAACAGGTACGCGCCTTCCACCTGCCAGGCGATCAAGAAGAACAGCAAGGCCATCGCAGCATCCAGGCCGAGCATCAGCCAGAGCTGTTTGCGAGTCTCAAGCAGTCCCAGCCAGCGGAAACCCCAGTAGAACACGCTGAGGAACGTGAACAGGTAAACGAACAAGCCCAGCACCCCGGTAATCACCAGCGAGTCCAGCGTCTCATTGTGGGAACGATCCGGCGAGGCGGTGCGGGACTCGTAATGCCCCAGCAGCGGCGGATAGAAGGAGTTATAGGCCACGTACATTGACTCCGGGCCATAGCCGATCAGCGGGCGGATGGCATTGAAAGGATCGCCGTGCCCGTCGGGGAACTTGATGGGCGGATGGGGCGAGATCAATTGAATGCCGCCTTGCCAGATCAAGACGCGCACCTTGCCGGTGCCGCTTTCCAGCTCTGTGATCTGGGCGAAACGGCTCACGGAAGGGGTCGCTTTGACCTTGTCGTGCAGCGGGCCGGGGACATTGATCGCCAACAGGCCGCCCATAATCGCCACGCCGATCATCCCCCAGCCGATCCACAGCCAACGCCAGCCTTTCCGCTCCACGACGAAGTACAACCAGATTCCGCCAAACACCAGCAGCGCCAATCCGCCGCCGATGTACAAGGAGAGTTTATCTTCAAACGCCAGCACCGAGAGACCCAAGAGCAGTCCGGCCAAAGCCAAGCTGCCCAATCCCATCGCGATCCCTTTGCCGACATCCCGCAGCGAACCTTTGACCTCCGGCTCGTCGGCCCGCGCCCGCCGCAGCAGCACCAGGAATCCCAGGTAGGGGAACAGGAAGATGGCCGTGATCATCCCCATCCACGGGCCACGGCTGCGCGAGTAGAGGATGGTGAGCATCTGCACCGCCAGCAGGAAAATGTAGCCCGACGCTCGCAGCACATCGCTGATGCGCGATTCTTCGCGGTTGAGGATGTCGTTAAAGCTCTCGATGATCCGCGCCGAGGTGAGCGGCACGATGAGGATGAGATAAGCGGCCACGAAGATCGAATTGCCCATGTTGGAAGCGACGCGCGTTTGCACGTTGCCGGCCCACGGCAGCGGGTCCAAGCCGTTGTGCTGGATGATGCCGTAGAGCGAGACGGGCAAGCTGTTGAGGATCAGCACGGTGATCAAGCGGCTCAACTGCGCCCGCGTGCGCAGGCTGGTGAGGATGGCGAAAAAGATCGTCAGGTAGCCAAAGAGCGTGTACGTGCCCTGCAATCGCTGATACGAGCCGATAAAGCTGGTGTAGGGCACCAGCGAGAAAGCCGAGCTGATCAGGTACAAGGTCATCGTCAACGCGGCGGGCAGCACCATCGGCGTGCGCCACGAGAAGCGCAACGGCTTCTCGTCGTGAATCCACTGCTCCAAGAAGCGCACCAGCCACAACACGGCCATCACCACGGCCAAAGCTCGCTGCGTGGTCAGTTTATCCGGCTCAAACACCCGATCCGAGTACACATTGAAAAATACCGGCGTGATGGTCACGCCCAACAACCATCCGGCCTCCAGGGCACGGTCACAAAAAGTGCTAAGACGCGATGAGTTCATTACGATGCTCCTTAAACCACGAAATTGTCTCCCGCAAGCCATCTTCCAATGACACAGTGGCCCGGAATCCCAGCAACTCCGCCGCGCGGGAGGTATCCGGTTGACGGCGGCGGGCTTCCTCGAAGTCTCTCCCGTACGCTTGTTCGTAGGGGATATGCACGATCTCTGTCTGGGCACCACTCAGGCGGCGGATGAGTTCCGCCAGCTCGTTGATCGTCGTTTCGCGGGCGTGGCCGATGTTGAACGCCTTGCCGGTGGCGGCCTCCGTATCCATCGCCGCCATGGTGCCGCGCACCGTTTCCTTGACGAAGGTGAAGGATCGCGTTTGCAACCCGTCGCCGTACACGGTCAGCGGTTGACCGGTAAGAGCCTGAGTCATAAACCGCGCCACCACGCTGCCATAGCCGCGCGGGTCAAGGCGCGGGCCGTAGGCGTTGAAGTAACGCACGGCCACCGTCGGCAAGCCGGTCTGCCGATAGTAAGCAAAGGCGAAGTGCTCGTCCAAGAGCTTCGCCAGCGCGTAGGCCCACCGGGGGACGGAGGTCGGCCCCATCACCGTGTCGTCCTCCTCGCGGAAGGGCACGCGGGTGGATTTGCCGTAGGCTTCGGAGCTGGAGGCCACCAGCACCCGCCGCCGATGTTTGGCCGCAGCCTGCAACACGGTCTCGGTGCCCCGCAAGTTGACCTGCATACCGTGTAACGGGTCACGCACCACATACGTGACGCCCACCACAGCGGCCAAGTGGTAAATCGCATCCACCTGCGCCGCCAGTGAGTCCATCAACGCCGCATCGAGAATCGAGCCGTGCACGAAGCGGAAGCGGGGATTTTCCAGGTGCTGGGCGAAGTTCTGCCGCTTTCCCACCGAGAGATCGTCCACCACAATGACGCTCCGCCCGGCCTCCAGCAGCGCGTCCACGAGGTGCGATCCAATGAAGCCCGCGCCGCCGGTAACTAAGAAACGTTGTTGATTCATACTTTCCTCTCTACCAAAAGAATGGGGTTCATCATACTTAGGCGAACCCAGAAGACAAGTCCTAAGCGGGCGCTCACTTTTGCAGGACGGTCAGGGCGTAATCGGCGGCAGCGGACGGGGTACTCACTTCACCGGACAGCAACGCGGTCAAGCCGGCCTGCAAGGCTTTGCGCACCGCCTCATCCACCGCCACAGGCAGGGAAGGCGTGGCATTGCCCAAGTATTGCTCCAGGAAGGTCGTTTCTTCGGGGATTGCGCCCCACAGTTTAACCACCTGGAAGCGTGTCGGCCACAGCCCGGTAGCCTGCGTCAGTTCGCTCATTTGATCGGGCGCGGAAAGCCACTGCGCCAGCCGCAACGCCGCTTGTTGCCGTGGCGGCGCAGTCGCCACGACGGCCAGAGACCAGGTGTGAATGATCCCGCTCGGTTTGCCGGAAGGCGTGGGGACCCAGGAAGGACGGCTGCGCGGGAAAGAATCCCGCCAAAACATCTGCCCCGGCATCGGGCTGAGCCAGGCGAACCCCCGGCGATACTTCTCCGCACAAGCGGTGGCATCCGGCAAGCTCATCGCCACTTCCGGGTCAAGCAAGTGCGTGTCCACCATCCGCGCGAAGAAACGATACAGCTCCTCCAACCGCACCCGCTCCAAGATCGGTGCGCCCTGCTCGTTCATCACCGCGCCGCCGGTGCCCAGATAGGCCGCCAGCAAAGCATCATCCGCAATTCCGCCGTGCGGGGCCGCCGGAAACAGCATTGAGTATCCGGTGGTGAGCACCGCCGTCCACGAGAGCGGCGGGGTGACCGAAAGTCCTTTGCGGTACACCATCAAGTCGCCTTGCGCCACGTAGGGGATGCCGTAAACCGCGTCATCCTGCACCACGCCGTTCAGGGCGAAGGAAAAGTAAGTCTCTTCGTCCCCACGCGCGATCCCCAACGGCTGGACAAACTCCCCCTGGATGGCGGCTTGCAGGTCCGTCGTTTCCAGAACGATCAGATCGGGCAACACCGAGGGGGCCGCCTCATACGCCGTGCTGAGCAAATTGTACAGCCCGCCGGGGCCGCGGCCCTTTTTAACAATGACCTGCACTTGCACATCAGGATGCGCTTGCGAAAAGCTGGCGATTTGCGTTTCCAGCACCGCCGCGCCGGTTTCCTCAGCGTAGGGGTCGAGGAAATCGGGCACCCACAAGGTCAAAGTCAACAGCCCGTGCTCCGGCGGCGGCGTGACCGTAGCCGTCGCCGTGGGGGGCGGCGTCGCGGTCGGGATGGCCGATGGCGGTTGTGTGACCGGCGGGGGCACCAGCGAGCAGCCGGTCAGCAGCACAAGCAACAAGCCCCATAGATGTTTCACGTGGCCTCCAAGGTTGAAAGATATGCGCCAGGTGCGGCGACGGAGCAATAACGCTTTAATACTAACTTGGGGCAAAGAGAAAGTCAACCGCCGGCAGATCGTTGACTTACTTACAAAGCCAGCTATACTCTTTTCGCTCAACGTGTTGAAAACAATTATAGGTGTACTCAGACTAGCGATCCCTTAACTTTATTACGGTAATGGATTCAGAAACCCTCATCGGTCGTACTATCGGGCCTTACGAAATTCTGGCGAAAATCGGCCAGGGTGGAATGGCGGAAGTTTACAAAGGCCACCACACGGCACTGCGCCGCATGGTGGCGATCAAATTCCTGGGGCGGACACTGCAAAGTGATGAGGAGTTGAACCGCCGCTTCCAACGAGAAGCGCAAGCCATCGCCGCCCTGCGTCACCCCAACATCGTCCAGGTATACGACTTTGGCACGTTTGAGGGCGGCCATTACTTGGTGATGGAGTTCGTCGAAGGGCACGACTTGCGGGAAGAAATCGACCGCCGCGTGCGCGAAAACCGCCCCTTCACCCCGCAAGAGATCCTCAACATCCTGGGACAAGTCGCTTCGGCCCTGGATTACGCGCACGAACAAGGCATCATCCACCGCGACGTGAAACCGGGCAACATTATGATCACCCCCAACGGCCAGGCGATCTTGGGCGACTTCGGACTGGCAATGCTGCGCAATCGGCTCAGCCAAGCAACGCTGGGACGCACCTTCGGCACGCCGGAGTACATCGCCCCGGAGCAGGCGATGGATTCCCGCTCCACCGTGCCGCAATCCGATATTTACGCCTTGGGCGGCATCCTCTACGAGATGGTCACCGGACGGCTGCCGTTTGAGGCTGATTCGGCGATCAGTTTGGCCCTCAAGCACATCAACGAGGACCCGGTCCCGCCGCGCCAATACAACCCCTCCTTGCCGCCGGCAGTTGAGGCGGTGATCTTGAAGGCTTTGGCCAAGTCACCGGAGGAACGGTATGCCACCGGCGCGGAGATGATCGCGGATTTGCAACGGGCCTGGGGACTCGACGCGGCAGCCACGCCGCTTTTCGTCACGCCCCCGGAAGCTCAACAACCGGAGCCATCCAGCCGGCGCAATCGTTGGTGGCTCTATCTGCTGGGGCTGTTCCTTCTAATCGGGGCCGGGGTGGGGAGCTATTTCCTGCTGCACCGCGCCCCGCAGCCGCCGCTCATCGCCGAGCCGGCAGCGAGTGCGACGCCGATCCCGTCGGCCATTCCCACGCGCATCCTATCCACGCCCTCCCACGGTCTGGCCGGGCAACCGACCGGCGGAGTGACCGACGGCGGCACAAGCCGCCCGCCAACGGCAACGGCCACCGCAACCCCCACGCCGACATCAACGCCCACGCCCACACCTACCGCAACCCCCACGGCGACGCCCACGGCTACGGCGACGCCATCCCCCACGCCCACGCCAACCTTGGCGCCGGGCGCGGTGGTGACTCGCGCCGTGGACGGGATGGCCATGCACTTCGTCCCCGGCGGCAGTTTTTTGATGGGCGCACCGGATAACGATGCGCAAGCATCCAAAGACGAGAAACCCCAGCACCAGGTCACACTCAGCCCCTTCTGGATGGACGAACGAGAGGTCACTATCGCGCAGTACAAATTATGCGTGGCCGATGGCGATTGCGAGGCCCCGTTCACGAAGACCGATTACAACAATCCCCAGAAGCTCAATCACCCGATGAATTACATCAGTTGGGAGCAGGCGGCGGCGTACTGCGCCTGGGTCGCGCAAAAGACGGGGCGGGATGTGCGGCTTCCCACCGAGGCACAGTGGGAAAAAGCCGCGTCGTGGGACCCGGCCACGCAAACCAAACGCCGCTATCCCTGGGGCGATGAACTGGATAAAACCCGCCTGCAATTAGGCTCGCACACGGTAGCCGTGGGCAGTTACCCCAACGGGGCCAGTGCTTACGGCATCCTGGATATGGCGGGGAATGTGTGGGAATGGACCTCCGACTGGTACGACAAGAACTATTATCAACAAGATTCCTTCCCGCCAGACCCACAAGGCCCGGATAGCGGACAGTACAAGGTCTTCCGAGGCGGGGCGTATGACTCAATAGGCAAAGCCGAACGTCAATTGCGCACCACTTACCGCGAAGTCGGCGCGCCAGAAAGCACCGCCGACCGCCCGGCCAAAGGCCCCAACTTGGGCTTCCGCTGCGTCACCAACGGGAAGTAGACACGAGAACTTGGAATGTCCACCGACGCCGCTTGCCGCCACCTGGCTTGAAGCTATTTTATCCCCTGTCGTTCCACCCGACGAAGTTAGGGGGAAATTCACATTTTTAGCAAGGAGTACAAATACACTATGGGTAGAGTTCGGAGACTGGTTTTAGACACACTGAAGCCGCATGAGCCAACGATCATTGAGATGGCTAACAAGCTCAGCGAGTTGCCCGGCGTCTCGGCGGTCAACATCAGCATTTACGAAATGGACCGCAAGGTAGAAAATGCAAAGATCACCATCGAAGGCGACTCGGTGCTCTTTGTCCAGGTCGAAAAGATCATCGAGGAACTGGGCGGGGCTATACACTCCATTGATGAAGTCGTCGCCGGAAAAGAAATCATTGACGATGCCCAGACGTTGCAAGATTAAGAATGGCCATTAACAGTCTAATCGGGAGGATGAGCCGCGTGCGTGATGTCAAACGCCGTTTTCAAGAGTATGACGATCTAGCCAACATCAGCGAAATTGGCCGCCGCTATTTCGCTATGAACGCCTTTGACGGCATCTTGACGATCATCGGCGTCTTAATGGGCACGATGACCGCCGGCGTGAACAACCCCGGCATCGTGGTGAGCACCGGGCTATCTACGTGCATCGCGATGGGCGTTTCCGGCCTGTGGGGCGCGTACCTCACCGAGGCCGCCGAACGCAAGCGCGATTTGAACGAGTTGAGCCGCGCGACGCTCACCGACTTGCGAGATACCCGCATCGGGAAGGCTTCTCGGGTCGCCAGCATCACCGTCGCCTTGATTGATGGAGTATCGCCATTCCTCGCCGCGCTGATCGTGCTGCTCCCCTTCTTCTTCGCCGGGATGTTCCCTACCATTACAATGGTCTACTACGCCTCGCTGGCTATGGCGCTGTTGACATTATTCGGCGTGGGCATATTTTTAGGGCTAACTTCCGGCGAAAATATGTACCTCTACGGCCTCAAGACCATTCTCGCCGGAGCCGTCTCTATCGTGATCAGCATCATCTTGGGGCAAGGATAATCAGGAGGCTCAGATGTCTGCATCTATTGAAGTCCGGCACGCTGTGGAAGCGGATCGCCCGGCCCTCGCGGCAATGCTCGCGCGGGCTTTCCGCAATGAAGGGTTTGTCAGTTGGTTCGTGCGCCACGATCAACACCGCGACCAAGCCTTCCTGCGCTATTTTGAGATCAACTTGCAATTGAGCATGCCTCACGGCTACGTGTACACGACCGCCGATCTCCACAGTGCCGCGCTGTGGGTCCCGCCCGACAAGTGGCAACTGGGAACGTGGGAGCAACTCAAGCTACTGCCCGCCATCATCGCAATCACCGGGCTGAAACAACTCTTATCCCGCAACCTGGCCGTCTTTGAGGCCGAGAAACTTCATCCCACAGAGCCACACTACTACTTGTTGGCCGTCGGCACAGACCCGGAGTTCCAAGGGCAGGGACGAGGCTCAACCGTGATCCAGCCGGGATTGACGCTATGCGATCAAGAGCACATGCCCGCGTACCTGGAGACGCCCACGCAAAGCCTGGCCGAGACATTCTACCCTCGGTTCGGGTTCGAGATTATGAGCGCGTTTAAGATGCCCTACAACGGCCCGACCATCTGGCGCATGTGGAGGAAGCCGCAGTGAATCCTACGTCACGTGACGCATTGACTACCGCCCAGCAAGCGACCCTGGCATCTCTGAGCAAAGTGGATGAACAAACATTGCAGCAATTAACCCGCCTTACCCTGCCGGAGATTCGCGCATTGCAAGAGGAAGTCGCTCAAGTGCTGCCGGCGGGGAATTTGCCCGCGCTCGTCCTAGGGAGCTTGATCCAACTCAAAGGGCGCAAAGTCTCCCCGCAGCAAGTGCAACAGGATATTGGGACGCTGTTCCACGGCATCAAGCTGCTCCCCGAAAAATTGTACGGGGCTTTCGTGGCCGGGCCGGCAGCCGTGCTCTACGCCTATCAAACCCTGCTCCGCCTGGCCGGGAAAGACGTGGACAGTGCCTTTCCGATGGGCACGTGGCAATACTACGTCCAATTCAGCCTGAGAGAGGACACTTCGCGTCACGCGAACGAGAATGTGGGTTTCTTCCAGAAATATCCCCATCCCGATCTGGTGCCGGCAGCCACCGCCTGGGTCTGTGCCGTGATGGACCTCATCTACCGCTACGATGACATTTTGGCCTCCGACTGGCGGGAACGGGTGATGCTGCATGAAATCATCGCCGAGGCCCGCGCCGAGGATGTCGCGCATCAACCGCCTTTCCGTACGCTGATCCGCGACTGGAACAAGGCGCGTCCCTATCGCAGCCCGCCACATCAGCCGGACTATCTGCGCTACCGCGTAGAAACATTTGAAGTCTTTATCCAGGAGCGGATGCAGGCCCTATCAGCCACGGCGCAAGCCAAAGTCCGCGAACGGTACGCGAAGCGGCTTAAAACAGCGTTGCCCGCTTATCAACAGCAGATGACGATTCTGGCCTCGCTCTCGCCGCAGCAATACCAGGAAGAGCTGGAGCCGATCCCGCTATGGCGGGCTACCGTGGGATTCATCTGGCAAGGCCACACCACCCTGTTGCCACTCTGTCAGCGGGACGCGCATGGCAGCCCGTTATGCTATCCGCCGAAGAAAGGGGCTGTGCCCATTTCGCTCTACGCCCAAGCGGACGGCTTGCTCTGCGACGCTCACGGGCACACAGTCACCGTAGATCGCGGCGGACGAGTCTGGTACGCCGACAGCAAGAAACCGTTGGGACAACTGCGTCCCCCAACGCCGGAGACCATCCAAGCCTGGCTGATGGCGATCCTCACCACACCCGCCACCCCCGCCCCCACGCTAGACCTCTTGATGGCCCGCAGCACACGCGCCATCCAACAAAAGTTCCGCGCCCAGTTGCCGGAAGCCACCCAGACCGAACTCAAGTGGCTGCGACGCGCACCGATCCTCATCAACTGGGACCTGCATCACGCCGACGATTTGTTGATCCACATCCGCAACGATCATCGGGGCATTGGAGATCACGCGATGACCTTGTTCCGCACCGAACGCAGCATGGTCTCAGAGCAATCCCATATCCTCTACGATGGAATGTGGGCGATGGCGATCTCCGAAATCCTCAACGGCCTGGCCATTCAACGCTATCGCGCCCTGCAACAGGCCCCGCCCCCGGCGCAGCCTCTGCTACTCCCCGCCTTGAAGCTGGCAGCCACGGAACAAAACTTGACCTTCCTACGGCAACATCAGCTCCCCGGAGAAGCGGGAGCCGAATCAGGCGCGGTGAATATGAGAGCCT
>WFQZ01000062.1 GCA_015486785.1 Thermoflexales bacterium | reverse complement strand
GCGTTGGGAACATTGGTGCCGCAGGCCTGGGCTACCGGGAATGCTTTGTCGGCGCAAGGGATTCTGGTGGGGAGCTTGACCATCGTGGGCGTCATCGCCACGCTGCTGGTTTTTTCCACCCATAGACTATCGGCAGACGGGCGATGGAGTAGCGGAATGAGGTGGCTTCAAATTATCGGGCGGTATTTCATCGCTGTGGCTCTGGCTATGGCGTTCGCCGGAGCCGTGACAACGGCATTGACGCTGTGGATCGCCCGTTGGTGGCAGATTGTGGCCTTGGTTGTGAGGAGTAATTAGCCGATGGAAGAACCGATCATCGAATCCATCTTAGTTGCAGATTGCGGAACCGTTACGACCAAGCTCCTCTTGTTAGAACGGGTGGAGGCCAGTTACCGTTTCGTGGCTCAGGCCGAAACTTTGACGACCAGCAATCCGCCGTGGCACGATGTGAGCGTGGGGGTTTTTTACGCGATTGAAGAGTTGGAAGAGATCACCAAGCGCACATTCTTCTCCCAAGGGCGATTGATCACGCCGCGCCAGGGGGCGGAGGGCGTGGATGCTTTTGTGGTCTTGCTGAGTGCCTCCGAACCTCTGCATATCGTGCTGGCGGGATTGATCCGCGAAGCCAGCTTGGAAAGTGCGCGGCGGGCTGCGGCCGGGTCCTACGCGGTGATTGATGCGATGCTTTCGCGGGAAAACAGTTTGCAATCGCCGCAGGAGACTTGGGCACGCACCATCCGCCGCCTGGCCCCCGACATCGTGTTCCTCGTGGGTGGAGTCGATGGGGGCGCGGTGCGCCCGGTGCTTGAGTTGGCGGAGGCTATCGCGCTGGCGGTCTCAATGACGGAAAAGAACCATCGCCCGATGGTGCTTTACGCCGGAAATGAGTCACTGCGGCCCAAGGTGACCAAGCTGCTGGGGAAGCTCACCCAGGTTGAGGTAGTGGATAACGTGCGCCCCACAGCCGACACCGAGCATCTCGGCCCGGCGCGGCAGGCGTTGGAGACTTACTACACCGAAAATCATATGCAGAATGTCCCCGGGGCCGATACGTTGCAGCGATGGAGTCATTTGCCGTTGATGCCCACGGCAGCGGCCTTCACGCACGTAGTGAATTATCTATGGCATCGCACCGCCAATGAGGATCGGGGCACACTGGGGATTGATGTGGGTGCGGGGACTACGGCGGTCGCAGCGACTTTTGAGGGACGATCTTATCTCACGGCCTACAAACTCGGCTTGGCGTTCGGCCCGTTGCAGTGGCTGACCGAGCATGAATTGGCCGATCTGCTGCGCTGGATACCGGAGGAGATTGAGGAGGAGGAATTGCTGGCCATTCTCTACAATCGCGAGTTGCGCCCCTGGACGGTGCCGCAGGAGCCGCGCGAGCAGTTTGTGGAGCAAGCGGTGGTACGTGAAATTCTGCGCGGAGCTTTGGAAGTGGCACAGCCCACGTGGAATACCGGAGCGGCCGCTTCTGAGCCGGGATTGATGCCGCGCTTTGATCCGATCCTGGTTTCCGGCGGCGGACTGGTACACTTACCTCACCCAGGCCGCACTCTGCTCATCATTCTCGATGGATTGCAGCCGGTGGGCATTTCCACGCTGCTGCTGGACATCAACCGCGCGGCACCGGCCTTGGGCGCAGTTGCCAGCATCAAGCCCCTGGCGGCCACCTCCGCCTTGGAGGCGGGCACATTAGTCCCGCTGGGCACGGTGATCTCGCCCACCGGCAAGATGCGCCCCGACGAGACTATCCTCAGGATGCGCATTGAGTATGACGACGGCGGCTATCTGGACGTGGAAGCTCGCGCCGGAGCTATTGAGGTCTGGCCGTTGTTGCCGGGGCAGAAGGCGACGCTGGACATCCGTCCCGCCCGCCGCATTGACATCGGCCTGGGGCCGGGGCGCGGCGGTAAAGTCCAGGCCATCGGCGGGAAGGTAGGGCTGGTAGTGGACGCGCGGGGTCGCCCCCTGAAATTGCCCGATGATCCCGATCTGCGGCGGCGTTTGCTCAACGGCTGGATTTGGGACGTGGGAGGCTAAGATGTTCCTTTCTTACAGCATCGTGAACCCCTTGACGGTGATCCAAATCCCACGGCGGCTGCCAATGCGCGGCGAGGTGCTGGTGGATATTGGCGATACGGTGGAATCCCCGCACGTCGTGGCGCAGGCCGTGGAGCCGGGCGATTTCCGCATCGTGAACGTGGCGCGGGAGTTGAACTTATCGCTCAAAAAAGTGAAATCCGCGCTCAAGGTGAAGCGCGGCGACGCGGTATCTGTCGGCGACGTGCTGGCGGCGCGTGGCGGATGGGGCGGGCAAGTGTGCCGCGCTCCCATTGACGGCACGGTGGTGGGCAGCGGACGCGGAAAGCTGCTCATCGAATCCCACCCCAATATGATCCGCTTGGGCGCGTTGGTGCCGGGCAAAGTTGTGGAAAAATGGAGCGAAGAAGGCGTGCTCATTGAAACGGTGGGCGCACAGATTCAAGCGGCGTGGGGCAACGGGCGCGAGGCTTACGGCACATTGCGCATGGTGGTCAAAGCTCCCAAGATGCCCATCCGAGTGAAACACATTGACGCGGCTTCCCAAGGCGCGATCCTGGTGGGCGGCTCGCGCATTGACGAGAACGCCTTGGAGCAAGCTATTGAGATGCGGGTGCGAGGCATCATCGTGGGGAGCGTAGCTCCTTCGTTGCTCGAAAAATTCCGGCAAGTGGATTTCCCGATTATTGCCACCGAAGGGATCGGCTCGGTGCCGATGTCCAAAGCGGTGTTCAAGCTGCTGCGATCCCTCAAGGGGCGTGAAGCCGCCATCAGCGGATTGCTCAACCTGCGTTGGGAAGCAGCGCGGCCCTTCATCATCGTACCGATGCCCGCTCAAGAGGCTGCGCCCGTAGACCCGGAGACGCCTTTGGAAGTCGGGAGCCGCGTCCGCGCCCTCCGGATGCCTTACATGGGACGCTCCGGAGTGGTGGCCGAACTACCGGCAGCCCCGATCCAGCTAGAAACCGGCGTCCGGTTGCCGGGCGCGATGGTAGATTTCGGGAGAGAGGAAATCGCCTTCATCCCGTTTATGAATTTGGAACGGCTTTTGTAAAGTGAGACACTTTTTGTGGTATAGTATCGGCGATTATGCTGCGCATTAATCTCTGAACACAGCACATTCCAGGAGGAAACCCATGTCCGATGATTTATACGACCCTTACAGCGAAGACATTTTAGGTGAAGGTGAAGAAGAGCCGGAAGAGGAATTGGCGGCAGAAGAAGGTCAAAACAAAACCTTTATGATCGCCGTGGGGGCACTTGGTGGGTTGCTGGTCTTGGCGATGATTCTGTTTGGCGTGTGGGCCTTTGTGCTCAATCCCAAGGCGCAACAGCAAGCAGCCACCGTGCCGCCGACGACGGAAACGGTCGTCGCCACAGACGAGACCTTGACACCACAACCTTCGGAGGAAGCCGCGTCCAACGTCACCGGCACTGCTGAGGGGGGTGAACCGATGGCTACAGTTCCTCCCGAAAGCAACACCGGCGCGAAGGCCACGAATACCCCGCGTCCCACGAACACGCCGCGTCCCACGCATACGCCGGTGATCGGGCCGACGAATACGCCTACGCCGGCCCCCACGGAGGAAAACGGCGCCGTAGGTGCGGCCTCTGTGAGCGGCAAGGAAACGGCTACGCCGACGCTCTCCCCGCGCCGCACGCCGACGGCGACCCCTTCGCCCACGGCCACCAAAGAGCCAACGCCTACACCAACCCGCACTCCGCGCGTGACCCATTCAGACTCGGAGACGGCCAGCACCACAACCCCCGATACCGGCTGGGGCGAACTCCTGATGTTTGCGGCAGCCTTGGGTTTGCTCGGTGTGTTGATCGTCGCCCGGCGGTTGCGAAAATCCAGCTAACAGCTTAACTACAAACGGGGAGCCGCGCTTGAGCGTGCTCCCCGTTTTCTGTTCCCGCAAACCCGCTTAGGTCATCACCTTGGTCGCTTCGGCCAGGTCCATCCGGTTGATTTTACGCACAGCCGGAATCTGCGCGATGAGCGCGGTTCCGAAGATCAACAGGAGCACGAGCGCGTAACTGTGCGGGGCGATGTAGAAGGGGAAGTAGAAATCACCCGACTTGTTGAAAACCAGGAACATTTGGTAGGCGGCGAATATCCCGATGGCTAACCCCGGCACGGTCGCCAGGAGACCGCTGAGTATGTTTTCCAGGGTGATCAGCCCGACCAGCCAACGGCGGCTTTGCCCTAGCGTGCGCATCGTCGCCAACTCCCGCTGTCTTTCCAGCACGTTGACCGTCACCGTGTTGAAGATGACCGCGCCGGACATCACCAGCGCGAAGAGCAAAAACAGCCCCATCATCGTGTAGTACAGGCCCATCAGCGATTGCCACCCGACCAGAATCTCTTGCTTGAGATCAACGTGGGCGATGCCGGGCAAAAGATAGAGCTTCTTGCGTAACGTATCTTGCTGTGCCGAGGCCGCTTGGATCAACAGCCCGTTGAACATGCTGCCGGCGTTCATCTCCTTTTGCAGCCACGCCAAGTCAATGTACGCGCCTCCGTTCATCATCTCGCGGTTGCTCGCTTCTGCGATTACCTGCTTGCTGCCGTAGGGCGTTTGGAGCGTCAGCGGGTCGCCGGTGTGAATCCCCAACTGCTCACCCATATTCTCGGAGATCAACACCCGCCCCGGCTGGAGCACGTCATCTTGGGTCTTCCCCGGAGCCAGGTTGAAGTGGTAGAGTTGGGTATCCGGATTCAGAGCGGTCAAGTACACATCCTTGGAGCCGGTGGCCGATTTCAAGGTCACCGGAAAGATGATCGCCGGTTCCACCGCCCCGACGCCATCCCATTGCTTGATCTTATCCAGCAAAGCCGGCCCTTGAGGCTGCGAGAAGACCGCCAGCGCATCCCAACGGTCAATCTGCTGAAATTGCAGGTTGAAGGCATAGTTCATCCCGTCGAACATCGCCCAACTCGCCAGCAGCACGATGAAGGCGAAGACGTATCCCGCCACAGAGGTCAACGTGCGATGCCAACTGCGGGTCAAGTTGCGCAAGGCGATCTTGGCCCGCATACGCAGCGGCACCAGCCGCGTGATCAGCCGTTCCAGCAACGGGATGTGTCCGGTGGTCAACGCCACAGCCGGATCGAACCGCATCGCCTGGGCCGGCGAGACTTTGGACGAGGCCCAAGCCGACGGCCAGGCGGCCAGCAGCGCGGTGAGGATGTTCAATCCCACCGCGCCCAGCGCCGCTCCGGTGTGGAACTTGACCACCACGAACGGCAATCCGAACTCCGCCGCGTAGGCTTGAGCAAAAGATCGCCCCGTCGGGTAACTGAGCGCCAGCCCGATAATCGAGCCGACCGTGGCGACGACTCCGGCCAACAGCAAGTAATAGCGCATCACCGCCCAGCGACTGTACCCCAGTGCTCGCAGCACCCCAATCTCCGCCCTCTGATCCTGTACCAAGCGGTTGAGGAAGACGTACAACGACATCGCCGCGATCATCAGGAAAAGCATCGGCATCGCCCCCATCATCTCCTGACCGTCCTCCAAGTCCATCATCACCAGCTTGTACCCCGAATTGTCCTTCTGACGGACGATTGAGCGTATCCGCACGTCACCCAACGCGCGGCGCGTCTGGGTGATCGCCTGCGAGACTTGCGCCGGGGCGTGATCCTCCAGCAGCACGTCCAGGTCGTTGATCTCACCCTCGGCCCCCACCAGCCGTTGCAACTCCGCCTGGGGCAGATACAAAACCGCGAAATTGCCGGGATCGGGCAGCACGTTTTGGTCCGAGGCCACGGCCAAAAGGTACTCCGCGCTCACACTCACCCCGATGACCGGCACATCCAGCTTTTTCCCGTTGATGATCGGATGCAGCACCGTGCCGGGGCCATAGTGGTAATAATCCGCGAAGTGGTGATCAAGGATCGCCACCAATCCGTCTTGCGGCTCGAAGTAGCGGCCGGCGGACATGTACAGTTGATTGACCGCCGGTTGCGCCGCCGTGGGCATCCCGATCAACCGCGCGTGAACCGGATGCCCTTCCTGCTGCTCCATCCCCGTATCCACAATTAGCCGCCCGGCCACCGCCTTGACGTTGTCCAGAGCCGCGACCTTGTCCACCACCTGCGCCGGGGCCGTCCCATCGAGCGCGACTTGAAAATCCTGGAACGCCAGCTTATCCAGCGTGTGATGCAGGGAGTTTTTCACGTCGCCCATCACGCCGATCATCCCGCCGTAGCCCAGCACGCCCAAAAGAATAATCAACGCAAGGGCGGCAAATTGCCACTTCTGCTTGAGAATGTCCCGGCGCAACTTGACGTACATCTTTTTGGTCATCATCGCATCACCACTCGATCTGCTCTGCCGGCAGCGGCGTCTCGTTGACTTCCACATGGGCCACCAGTCCATCGTGCAAGTGCACCACCCGATCCGCCATCTGCCCGATGGCCGTGTTGTGCGTCACCAGGATCACCGTGCGCCCTTCCTTCTGATTGAGGTCCTGCATCACCCGCAGCACCTTCTGCCCCATCCGAAAGTCCAGGTTGCCGGTTGGCTCGTCGGCCAGGAGCAGACGGGGCGACTTGGCCAAGGCCCGCGCAATCGCCACGCGCTGTTGCTCGCCCCCGGAAAGCTGACTGGGGAAGTGATCGTACCGCGATCCCAGCCCCACTTGATCCAACAGAGCCTTGGCCTCTTGCCGCACCTTGTGCCCGTTCGATTCCACCAGCTCCAACGCGAACTCCACATTCTCACTGGCGGTCAAGGTCGGGATCAGGTTGAAGAACTGGAAAATGAAGCCCACCTTATCCCGCCGATAGGCAGTGAGCCGCCGTTCGTCGTAATCGGCGATGTCCTCTCCGGCGATGAGCAACGATCCGTCGGTGGGCGAATCCAACCCGCCGAGCAGATTCAACAGCGTGGTCTTCCCGGAGCCTGACGGCCCCACCACGACAAGAAACTCACCCGCCTGTACCGCCAGGTCAATCCCACGCAGCGCGTGGACCTGCACCTCACCCATCTGATACGTCTTAAACACGTGTTGCACTTGAACCAGGGTTTCCATTTCGCCTCCTCGCTAGAGATGATCCTCTCTGAACCGCTACTATTCTTTGTCCACCGTCGGGGAAGTCAAGAGCGGCATTGAGATAGCGGCAAGCCGTCATAGCATCCGGCGCGATGTTCCCAAACGGGGAAATATGCTATTGACATCATTCTCGTTTTGGATATACTATAAGCGATTCTCACCAGCCTCATCACGGAGTTGCAATGCGCATTATATCCAGAAAAATGCTCACTGAATTTTGGGAACAATCACACAGAGATGCCGAACAACCATTGAAAGCCTGGTATGGGGAAGCTAAACATGCCCGCTGGCGCACGCCCGCCGACATCAAACGGAAGTACCGCAGTGCCAGCATCATCGCCGATAATCGCGTCGTCTTTAACATCGCCGGCAACAAGTATCGCCTGGTGGTGAAGATTCATTACAACGCCGGTGTGCTCTACATTCGCTTTATAGGCACGCATGCCGAATATGACAAGATTAACGCAGAGGAAATCTGATGAAACCGAAAGTACTGAAAACCCAAGAAGATTACGATCAAGCATTGGCTTACACCGAGACCTTAATGGATGCCGAACCCGGCTCCCCGGAAGAAAAAGAGCTGGAACTCTTTGCCTTGCTGATTGAGGCGTATGAGGAAGAACACTTCCCGATTGCACTGCCCGATCCCATTGAGGCCATTAAGTTCCGCATGGAACAAGAGGGACTGACGCGCAAAGACCTGATTCCGTACCTCGGCAGTGCCAGCAAAGTTTCCGAGGTCCTCAACCGCAAGCGGCCGCTCAGCCTGAATATGATTCGCAAGCTCCATGCCGGACTGGGGATTCCGGCTGAAGTCCTGCTCCAATCGCCGGGGAAAGAAAAGATCGGTGAACCACGGTTTGACATCCGGCAGTACCCTTTCGGTGAATTGTTCAAACGCGGGTATTTTCAATTCTCCGGCTCGTTGGCCATGGCAAAAGAGTACGGCGAAGAACTGCTGGGACAATTGTTCGCCCCTTTCGGGGAGCAGATGCCTCAGGTGTGCTATCGGCGAACGGACAAAGGGGTGAATACAAACGCGCTCCTCGCCTGGCAAGCACGGGCCACACATCTAGCGATGCAGGAAACCCTCCCACCCTATGACCCGGAAGAACTCACCACCTCTTTTTTCCGAGATTTGGTCAAACTAAGCCAATTCGACGCCGGGCCGAAACTCGCCGGGGAATACTTGAATAGATTTGGTATCCATCTGATCATCTTGGCGCACCTTCCCAAGACTTACTTGGACGGCGCGAGTTTTATGACGCCCGGCGGTCATCCGGTCGTTGGCCTGACCCTGCGATATGATCGCCTGGATAATTTCTGGTTCACCCTGCTGCACGAATTAGCTCACATTCATCTTCATCTCCGCGATACAGATTCGGCCTTCTTCGACGAAATAGAGAAACAACCAGAGACAGGCGATCCCCAAGAGCGCGAGGCCAACAAGTTCGCCCGCGATATGCTCATACCGCCGGCTGATTGGGAAGCTAACAAGGCCTCCCTGCTATCGGACGCATCCGATGCGGCCTTGCGGAAATTTGCCCGGCGAATGGGCATTCATCCAGCCATCGTCGCCGGGCGCGTCCGTTGGGAAACAGGAAATTACACCCGCCACTCAAAGTTGCTGGGGCACAAACTTGTCAGAAGCCTGTTCGAATCATAGCCGCCCCGGCATGCACCAAACCCGCATCGGCGGGGGAGCGACGCCGTTTTGCATAGAGAGCGTATCATATTGGGGACATACAGGTAGCCGAAATCGGCTCTGGGGTTCGTAAAGTGGTCGAAAAAGGGGTGCGGACGTGCCCATAATGGATTTGAGCCAACCCGCAAAATCAGATACAATGTACCCGATCTTCTTCCAGCGAGGTT
>WFQZ01000061.1 GCA_015486785.1 Thermoflexales bacterium | reverse complement strand
GAGATGAAACGATGTCAACCACGATCCTCCGGCGCATCCGGCTCAGGTGACGGCGGCTCTTTCACCGGCGGGCGGAGCGCGATCTCCAACACCTCCGGCATCGTGGCCACCAACCGCAGGTCCAGCTTACGGCGGATGTTCGCCGGAATGTCGGGCAAATCCTGCTCGTTGCGCTGCGGCAGGATCACCGTCTTGACCCCGGCACGATGCGCGGCCAGCAGCTTCTCCTTCAGCCCGCCGACGGCCAAAACCCGCCCGCGCAAGGTGATCTCCCCGGTCATAGCCACATCGTGGCGCACCGGCGAGCCGGTGAAGGCGGAAACCAACGCCACCGCCAGCGTGATGCCGCCCGAAGGGCCGTCCTTGGGGATGCCGCCTTCCGGCATGTGGATGTGAACGTCCGTCTTATCAAAGACTTGCGGGTCCAGCTTCCACGATTCCGCCACCGAACGCAGGTAAGTGAACGCCGCCTGCACCGATTCGCGCATCACCTCCCCCATCTGCCCGGTGAGCGTGAGATTGCCCTTGCCGGGGAGCAGTGCCACTTCCACCGGCAGCAGATCCCCGCCGTTGGCCGTCCACGCCAGCCCCATCGCCACGCCGATCTCATCTTCCTGCTCCAACCGGTCGTGCAGATAGCGCGGCGGGCCGAGATGCCGCTCAATCATCTTCGGCGTCACGCGGCGGAGCGGACGTTTGCCCTCGGCCAACCGCCGGGCGGCCTTGCGACACATCCCCGCGATGCGCCGCTCCAGGTTGCGCACCCCGGCCTCGTAAGTGTACTCGCGGATCAGCTTGGTCAAGGCTGCGGACGGAAACTGCAACGGGTGCGTTTCCAGGCCGTTCAGCTCAAGCTGACGCGGAAGCAAGAAGCGGCGTGCGATTTCCACCTTCTCTTCCTCCGTGTAGCCGGGGAACTCAATCACCTCCATCCGGTCGAGCAGGGCCGGCGGAATCGTGTAGAGCACGTTCGCGGTGGTGATGAACAACACGCGCGATAAATCGTAAGGCAGCTCCAGATAGTGATCCGAAAACGCGCTGTTCTGCTCCGGATCGAGCACCTCCAGCAGGGCCGAAGCCGGATCACCCCGGAAATCCTGCCCCAGCTTGTCCACCTCGTCCAACATAAACACCGGATTGACCGTGCCGGCGCGGCGCATCGTTTGCAGAATGCGCCCCGGCAACGCGCCGATGTACGTCCGCCGATGCCCCCGGATTTCCGCCTCATCACGGATGCCGCCCAGGGAAACGCGCACGAACTTCCGCCCCAAAGCCTCGGCGATGGAGCGACCCAGAGAAGTCTTCCCCGTCCCCGGCGGGCCCACAAAGCACAGAATCGTGCTGCGGCTCTTTTCCGGCGCGAGCTTGCGCACCGCGATGTACTCCAGGATGCGGTCCTTGGCCTTGGGCAGGCCGTAATGCCGCGAGGCCAACGTCTCCTGAGCGTGCTTCAAGTCCAGATTGTCCGGCGTGGCCTCGCTCCAGGGCAAATTCAACAGCCAATCCAGGTACGTGCGCAAGATGCCCACTTCGGGCGACATCGGCGGCATCGCCGCCAAGCGGGACATCTCCTCCTCGGCCCGCTGCCGCACCACGTCGGGCAGTTGCGCCTTCTCGATGCGCTCCTGAATGCGGATCACGTCATGCGTGAAGGCGTCCGTTTCACCCAACTCGTGCTGGATGGCCCGCAATTGCTCCCGCAAAAAATACTCCCGCTGCGAACGATCCAACTCCCGTTGCACCTTATCGTGGATCTGCGTTTCCAGCTCCAGGACATCCAACTCGCGGGCCAAGTGCCCGCTGAGCTTTTGCAGCCGCTCCACCACATTGAGCGTTTCCAGTAAATCCTGCTGCTGCGCCGAGGGCAGGGAAAGCATCTGCGCGATGACGTTCGCCAGCGTGCCCGGCTCGGTCACGTTGAGCGCGTAGACGTAGGCTTCTTCGGGCAGCGTGTGATTCAACTGCACGACCTTCTCGAACATCGCCAACACAGCACGGGTGAGGGCCTCGGAAAGCGAGTTCTCCTCGCCCTCATCGTCCAACGGTTCAACCTCCGCGATCAAAACCGGGCCTTCCTGAACGTACTCGGTCACTTGAGCGCGGAAGTTGCCCTGCAAAATCACGCTCAACGTGCCGTCGGGCATGTGCAACGTGCGGGCCAGCGAAACCACCGTGCCCACAGTGTACAAATCCTTGGGGCCGGGATACGATTCCTGCTCCTCGTCCCGCTGCGTCAGCGCGATGAACGGTAACTGATCCCGCTGCGCCAATTCCACCGCCTGCAAGGAAATCTCCTGGTCAATGTGAAGCGGGGAAACCATATCCGGGAAGATCACCAGCTCGCGCACGGGCAGCACGACCGCCTTGAGCGGCTCCATATCCTCCAGACCTTGCTCCAGGGCCTCCTCAAACAACTCTTCCATCTCGAAAGACAAATTATCTAAATCCATTTAGGGTTACTCCAATTAAAAGTTTCAGGGCTGCCACTGTTCATCTTCCCAATCGCCCTGCGGCAAATCCCAGTTAGCCTGCTTGGCCCACGCCTCGCGCACATCGGATACCAGGAAGATTGAGCCGGTGACCAAGATGCCCAATCCGGGCTTAAGTTGCTGGCAGGCTTGCGTCAGAGCACGCCGTGGATCCACCGCGATCTCCGCCCCGTGTCCCACCTCGGCGCACAGATCGGCCAACACGTAAGGGGCCGCCGCGCGGGGATGATAGGAACGGGTGACGATGACATGCTCGCTTTCGGGGAGCAGAGCGCGGAGCATCCCCTTGATGTCCTTGTCGTTGGATGCGCCGTAGATCAAAATCCAGCGGGTGTGCGGAAACCAATGGTGCAGCGATCCCACCAGCGATTGCGCCGAGTAAGGATTATGCGCACAATCCACCACCACCGGCGGCGCGGCCTTGAGCACTTCCAGGCGGCCCGGCCACTTCGTAACCCGCAAGCCCGCCCGCACCGCTTCCGGCGTGACCCACGACATCGTTTCGCCGAGCGTCGCCGCCGCAGCCACGGCCACGGTCGCATTTTCCACCTGGAAATCGCCCAGGAGCGGCACCTCGTATTCGCCATCGAAGGGCGACGGCGCGGCAGCACGATGCACGCGCACCGTCTGCCCGCCGAGCGAGCGGGCGATCCCCTCGCCCAGCCAATCCCGCCCCACCACCGTCAGCGGGGCGTGCCGCGCGGCGGCGATCTCGGCCAGCACCTCCAGAGCCTCCGGGCGTTGCGGCGCGGTGACCAGCGGCACGTGCGGTTTGATGATGCCGCCCTTTTCGCGGGCGATTTCAGGCAGCGTGTGCCCCAGCAGGTAAGTATGATCCAAGCTCAACGAGGTGATCACGCTGACGCGCGGAGTGATCACATTCGTGGCATCCAGCCGCCCGCCCAAGCCGACCTCCAACACGGCCAAGTCCACCTGCTGCCGGGCGAAGTACAGGAAGCCCATCGCCGTAGTCACCTCAAAAGTGGTGACGCCGGGCGTGCTTTCCACGGCGGGCTTGATCTCGTCCAGCAGCTCGGTCAATGCCTGGCGGCTGATCGGCTGACGGTTGATCTGGATGCGCTCGCGGTACGTGTGCAAGTGCGGGGACGTGTACAAGCCCACCTTCAGCCCGCCGGCCTGCGCAATCGCCGCCAGCATCGCCGAAACAGAGCCTTTGCCCTTGGTGCCGGCGACGTGTACCGTGGGATACCGATCCTGGGGATGCCCCAGCTTGTCCAGCAGCCCGATGACCCGCTCCAGCTTAAATTCACGCGGAGAATAACGCTCAATGCGGCGTTTCTCGTAATCCACGAGACCGTACAAGTAACGCAACGCATCGTGATATTTCATAATCTAACCTTCCTGTGCAGTGATTTCGTAATACTGAGGCTGGCGGAATCGCGCCAACGCCAGTTTGAGGATGTGTTCATACGCCCGTTGCCGGTCAAGCAGCCCGGCGGTGAGGATGCCGATAGCTCCGGCGTGATGTTTGGTATTGCGCTCTCCGGTGAGCGCGTCCATCGTAGGGCCGAGTTCCGCCCCGGCCCGCAGCGCGTCCACCGCCGCCGGTGGGATGAGCACGCTCGCGCCGCCGCCGATCCCCTCCAGGCCGTCGGCCCGCCGGACGACGCACCACGCGCCGGTGAAAAGCTGCCCCGCCACCTCCAGCACGCCGCCCTCGAAGCCCACGCCCCACATCGTGCCCCAACGCTGCTGCGCCTCTCGCGCCCGCCGCCGCGCCCCACGGAGCATTTCCTCATCGCCCCACGGCTGAAGCGACACGCCGCTGGGCACTTCCACGGCCCGCACCACGATCTCATCCGCCAGCAGAGACCACACGGCCCGCGCGGCAGCGATCTTGACCGGATTGCACGACCCCACGGCGATGGTGATCACCGATCCTCCGACTGCGCCCGCAAGCGATCAATCTCCTTGCGCACCGCTTCCAGATCGCGCAGCCCCATGTAGACGATAGCGTAGCGGATGTAGGCCACCTCGTCGAGCTGGCGCAGAGCCTCGATCACCAAGTCCCCGATCATCGTGCTGGGAATCTCATCCTCGCCGCTCTGGCGGATGGTGTGCAACACATGCTCCACGATGTGATCCAACGATTCGCTGGAGATGGGGCGACGCGAACAGGCAATCCGCAGTCCGGAAAGCAGCTTGTGAGGGTCAAACTCCTCGCGCCGCCCATCCCGCTTGATGACCAACGGGGTGGTGAGAATCGCCCGTTCAATGGTAGAAAATCGGCGGTGGCATTGCTGACATTCACGCCGCCGCCGCACGTTCCCTTGGACATCGTGCGTGGTATTGAGCACGCGCGTTTTGCCGAAATTACAGTAAGGACACCTCATCATCACTCCCGCGCTAAAGTTTGAGCGAGGCAAAATTATAGCATGCCCCAAAGGATGCGATAGTCACCGGATAAGGAGGCATAGGCCGCAGAAAACGGAAAAGCATCACTTGCCCGCCCTCGCGCCGTGGGTGTATGATGAAATGAGTAACAACTCATCGTGGATCGCCGGGCACGCGGAGGAACGGTGAGCCGTTACCAATCTCATCTTTTAAGGAGCCAGGTATGAAGACACAAGAGTACATTGCGTTGGAAGATCGCTACAATGCGCACAACTACCATCCGCTGGACGTGGTATTGACGCGCGGCGAAGGCGTGTGGGTGTGGGACGTGGAAGGCAACAAGTACATGGACTGCTTGAGCGCGTATTCCGCCCTCAACCAAGGACACAACCATCCACGAGTGCGGCAAGCACTGCTTGAGCAATCGCAAAAGCTCTCGCTCACCTCCAGAGCGTTCCGCAACGACCAAACGCCGCTATTTGCCCAAGAACTGTGCGAGCTGACCGGCCAAGAAATGATGTTGCCGATGAACTCCGGCGCGGAAGCGGTGGAAACGGCGATGAAAGCCGCGCGGCGATGGGGCTATCAGGTCAAAGGCATCCCCGAAAACCAGGCCGAGATCATCGTCTGCAAGGGGAACTTCCACGGGCGCACCATCACCATCATCAGCTTCACCAGCGAACCGGCCTACCAAGAAGGATTCGGGCCGTTCACGCCGGGCTACAAACTCATCCCCTACGGCGATCCTGAGGCCCTGGAAGCGGCGATCACGCCGAACACGGCGGCCTTCATGGTCGAGCCGATCCAAGGGGAAGCGGGCGTCGTCGTGCCGCCGGAAGGATACATGCGCCGCGTGCGGGAAATTTGCGACCGGCACAACGTCTTGTTGATCGCCGACGAGATCCAAACGGGGCTGGGACGCACCGGGCAACTCTTCGCCTGCGATTGGGAAGACGTGAAGCCGGACCTTTACACCATCGGCAAAGCCCTTTCCGCCGGATTTATGCCCATCTCCGCCGTCGTGGGCAAGCGCGAGGTGCTGGGCGTGTTCACGCCGGGCAGCCACGGCTCAACCTTCGGCGGCAGCCCGCTGGCCAGCGCCGTAGCACGGGCCGCGCTGCGGGTGATCGTTGAGGAAAAGTTGCCGGAACGCTCCCGCGAGCTGGGCGCGTATTTCCAAGAGCAACTGCGGGCCATCGACAGCCCCTACGTGAAGGAAGTGCGCGGCAAAGGCCTGTTCATCGGCGTCGTGCTCAAGCCGGAAGTGGGCGGCGCACGCCCCTTCTGCGAAAAACTGCAATCGCTGGGCATCCTGGCCAAAGAGACGCACCGAGATGTCATCCGCTTCGCCCCGCCGCTGATCATCACCAAAGAAGAGCTTGACTGGGCCTTGGAGCGCATCCGCCAAGTCTTGCAGAGCGACTAACGAGCCTCCGTCACAAATTGCCGCAAACTCAACAGCACCTGACGCAGGTTCTCGCTCCAGCGAGATACATCCCAGGAGAGAGACAGCCACAGGTCACGGCGGCCCACGCGGGCGCGATCACCCAGCGCGTGCTTGAGCCGCAGCAGGCGCGAGGCGGAGAGCTTCTGGAGCCACGGCGGGCGGATCACGATCTGCCCACTTTCCACGGTGATCGCCGGAACGCCGGCGTCTCGCGCCAGCAGCTTGAGTTGAAGTTGGAAGAGCAAGTTGCGCGTCGGATCGGGCAGCGGCCCGAATCGGTCGCGCAACTCTGCTTCTAGGTCGACGATCTCCTCGGCCTGCGTGAGTTCGGCCATCCGCCGGTAAAGCTGCAACCGCAGGCGATCATCCGAGATGTACTCAGTCGGCAGGCCGACGGCCAACGGCAACTCCAGCGTGACAGTGCTCAACGGCGCGGGCGGCAGCGGCTGACCGGCGCGCTTGGCCCGCAGCTCATTGACCGCGCGGGTGAGCATCTGCGTGTAGAGCGAAAATCCCACCGAGGCGATGTTGCCGTGCTGACGCGCCCCCAGCAGTTCCCCGGCCCCGCGCAGTTCCAGGTCACGCAGGGCCAGCGAGAAACCGCCGCCCAAGCTGTTGGTCTCCTGCAAAGCCCGCAGCCGCTCGCGGGCTTCGGGCTTCAAGCGACGGGCGTGGAAAAAGTAAGCATAACCGCGCCGCGTGCCTCGGCCCACCCGCCCGCGCAGTTGATAGAGCTGCGCCAGGCCGAACATATCGGCCCGCTCCACGATCAAAGTGTTGGCATTGGGAAAGTCCAACCCGCTCTCAATGATCGTGGTGGCAATCAGCACGTCCACCTCACCGGCGGCGAAGCGACGCATCACCTGGGCCAAGTCGTGCTCCCGCATCTGCCCGTGCGCCACGGCGATCCGCGCTTCGGGCACCAGCGTTCGCAACCGCAGGGCCACATCGTGAATCGAGCCGACGCGGTTATGGACGTAGAAAGTCTGCCCGCTGCGCTGTAACTCGCGCAAAATCGCCCGCCGGGTGATGTCCGCATCGTAGCTGCCCACGTAGGTGGAGATCGGCACCCGCTCTTGGGGCGGCATCTCAATGATGTTGATGTCCCGCACGCCGGTCAAGGCCAGGTAAAGCGTGCGCGGGATGGGCGTGGCGGTCAAAGTGAGCACATCCACTTGCGTGCGCAAGTGTTTGAGCCGTTCCTTGTGGACGACGCCGAAACGCTGCTCCTCATCCACAATCACCAGCCCCAAGTCGTGAAAGGCCACGTCCTTTTGGAGCAGCCGGTGCGTGCCGATCACGATGTCCACCTGGCCCTCGCGCATCCCCTGTAAAACGGCGCGTTGTTCCGCCGGCGTGCGGAAGCGCGAAAGTAGTTCCACGCGCACCGGAAACGGCTCCAACCGCTCTTTGAAGGTGCGGTAGTGCTGCTCGGCCAGGATGGTGGTGGGCACGAGCATCGCCACCTGTTTGCCGTCCATCACCGCCTTGAAGGCCGCGCGGAGGGCGACTTCGGTTTTGCCGTAACCGGCATCACCGCAGATCAGGCGATCCATCGGGCGCGGCTTCTCCATATCGGCCTTGACGGCGGCAATCGCCCGCGCCTGATCCTCCGTTTCCACATACGGGAACGAGGCTTCCAACTCGTGCTGCCAGGGCGTATCGGGCGAGAAGGCGAATCCTTCCACGACCTGCCGCGCGGCGTACAGATTGAGCATCTCCGCCGCCAGCTCCTGCGTCGCCTGACGGGCACGCTCTTTGGCCGCTTGCCATTGCGTGCTCCCCAGGCGGCTGATGGACGGGCCGCTTCCGCCGCCGGCGCCGACGTAACGGGTCAGCCGGTCGGCTTGGTGCACGGGGACGAAGAGCCGATCCCGCCCGGCATACTCCACCAACAGGTACTCGCGTTGAATCTCGTCCACGGCGCGGGTCACCAGCCCCCGGAAGATGCCGACGCCGAAATCCTCGTGGACGACGTACTCGCCCTCTTTGAACAAGGCCGGGTCGAACTTGGGGAGGACGGTGCGCCGGGGCCGCCGTCGCGGTTGCGGCGGACGCCAACCGAACAACTCCTCGTCGCTGAGCAAGTGGCGCGTGCCCGCGTTGGAGGTCAACTGCCAGCCGCCGGGGACGCTCGCTTGCACGAAGGTGATCAGCCCCTCCGGTGGCGCATCCAAGGCGGCACGCACCAGCGGCGGGTGAAACGATTGCCACAATTCCGCCAGCCGCGCGGCCTGACGGCTGGCAACGACGACTTGATCGCCCAAGCCCACCCATTGGCGGATGCGCCCCATCGCCTCCGGCAGACGCCCGGCGAAACGGGCCTCGTCGCTAAAACACTCGTCCAGCGGCGCGGGGACGGACTCAGCCGCCTCGGCCAGCGTGAGCACCTGGTGCGAGTCCAACTGCGCGCGGAACGTGGCCCACGAAAGGTACGGCGGCGCACTCTCCGGCAGCGGGAGCGGCGATTCGGCAGCCGTGCGCTGCTCCGCCGCCGAGGCTTCCAAGGTCTGCCAGCGGGCGGCGAGATCGCCCACCACGATGATCAACGAGCGCGGCGGGAGGTGATGCAGCAGCGATCCGCGCTCCTGATACATCGCCGGCAAGTAGAACTCCAGCGCGGGGAAAGGCGCCCCGTCCGCCAAGGCTTGCGCGTCGGCGGCGAGGTGTGCTCGCACGTCCGCCGGTAAATCCTGCGCCAGGAGCGGCTCCAGGTACGGCAAGGCCCGCTCGCCGTGCTGAGGCAATGCTTCGCGGGCCGGAAACACCCAAAAATGCTCCGCGCGTCCGGTGGAACGCTGCGTCTGGGGATCAAAGGTGCGGATGGTGTCCACCTCGTCGCCGAAGAACTCCACACGGTACGCCGTTTCCTGGGATTCGGCGAGGGGCGCGGGGAACACGTCGAGCAGGCCGCCGCGCAAGCTGAACTGTCCGGGCCGGGTGACGATGCCGGCGACCTCGTAGCCCCAGCCGCGCAGCAAGCGGGCCAAGGCGCGTGGGGCGAGCGTCGTGCCCACCGCAATCTTGCGCACCGCTTTGCGGTACTGGCGATAGGGCAAGGTGCGGTACATCAAGGCGCGGGCCGGAGCGATGATCAACGGCGGGGCGGCAGACGCGGCCATACGGTAGTGGTAGAGCGCGGCCAAGGTGCGCAATCGCTCGCCGCGCAGCTCCGGGGGCCAGGGCGACCGTTCGTAGAACAGCGTGGGCGGAGCGGGAAAGGTCAACAGCGCACGAGTGTCAAGCCACAGGCGCAAGCTCTGCCGCCAGCGGAGGGCGGCTTCGGAGGAGGCGGTGACGATCAACAGCGGGACGGCAAGATCGCGCCCCAGCGAGGCGATCAACGGCGGGCGGGCCGTCGGCAGAAGCGGGGCCGTGAGGGTCGCGCCCCGGCTCAGGGAGTCGCGCAAGGCACGGTAAGCGGGCAGGTCTTGTATCCAGGCAAGCAGGCCGGAGAGGGGCGCGGTCATCGGAAGGTCACACGTCAGCGATGCGCCACGTCATTCCCGGCCGTTGGAAATCAGGTGCGCCGCGTACCCACTCGGCGATCAGACGTTGCGCCATCCGGATGACTTCCCACACCAGCGGTTGCTCCTCGTCTGAGAAGTCTTGCAGCACGTAGGCGGCGGGGGCCATCCGCCCCGGCGGGCGACCGACGCCCAGGCGCAGGCGCGGGAAGGCCGAGGTCCCCAGCAAGCGGATCACCGAATCCACGCCGCGATGTCCACCGCTGCTGCCTTGCTGCCGATAGCGCAGCGTGCCCAGCGGGATGTCAAGATCATCGTGGAGGATCAACAATCGCTCAGGGGGAACTTTGTAGAATCGCGCCAGAGGGACAACGGATTTCCCGCTCTCGTTCATCCATGTTTGCGGCTGCGCCAGGATAATGCGGCGATCCTCAAGCCAACCGTGGGCGGTGAGCGCGTGATGTTCGTGGCGGGAAAAGGTGAGCCGCTGCTGCGCGGCGAAACTTTCCAGGGCTTGGAAGCCGATGTTGTGGCGGTTATGGGCGTAGCGGGGGCCGGGGTTGCCCAGGCCGACAATCAACAAGAATTCACCCACGGCTCTTGCGGTGTTGTTGGCGGAGGTAGTAACGCAAGGCGGCCTTCACCGCGCCGTACAATCCGCCCAGGATGTAGATCAGGATGGCGAGGTAGACGCCGGCACAAAACGTTTGCTTGAGTTCCTCCATCGGGAACAAGGCCGCGACTGCGCTCTCCTCACTCTGTGACTGGTCGGGCGTGGGGGTGAGTCCCAAAGTCGGCGTGGGGCGCGGGGTGGCGGTGGGCGGTTGTTCAATCGTCGGAGCGAGCGGTGCAGCTTCCTCGGTGGCGGCGGCGGGAGCTTCGGTCGCAGCGGCAGGGGCTTCCGTGGGGACGGGCGTGTCGGTCGGCGCGGTGTTGTTGACGATGATGTTGTTGACGAAGTGCAATTTGGGTTCGGTATTGCCTTGCTCGTAGACCGCCAGCGCGAGGCAGTAGGGGCCG
>WFQZ01000060.1 GCA_015486785.1 Thermoflexales bacterium | reverse complement strand
GGCGTGGGGCGCGGCGTGGGCGTCAACGTGGGCGTAGGAGTCTGCGTGGGCGTCGGGGTGATCGTGGGGGTAGAAGTCAACGTCGGCGTGAAGGTGGGCGGCGTCGGCCCGATGGCCCCGCGTGAAAGATTCCAGCCCAAAAGCACCGAGGCCCCCAAAATCAGAGCGGCCACCACTCCCAGGATGATGATTTGCGTGCGTGAAAGCCGCGTCCGTGCGGTGCGGAGTGCTTCAGCTTCCGGTTGAGCTTCGTCCAAGGATGCGCCGCACATCAGGCACGTTTTCGCACCTTCCGCAACCCGCGCCCCGCAGATTGGACAATAGCGCGGGGGGCGGTCGTGTATGGAGTGTACCGGTTCTTCAAAGCTCATAAGCCTTCCTGACGAGGTTTTAAGATCACATTGCGTCTTAAATTTATGATAGCACCATTGACATCCAGGACAAGAGGCTAAGCAGGCCGCAAGGTCAACCAACGGTAAGCAAACCGTTCTAACCGCACGGGATAAGGCTGCTCCGTGATGATCGGCCAGGCTTCGCCGTTGAACATGTCCACCGGACGCCATCCGGCGTAGGCCGCGAGGTCCACCGTGGTATCCACCGTTCCGGCGGAGAGGTTGTTGAATATCAACGCCGTCTCCTGCGCCCCACGGCGCACGTAGGCCAGGATCGCCGGATCGGCAGCCGATAGCAAGGTCAGCTCGCCCCGTCCAAAGACCGGATGCTTCTTCCGCTCGGCCAGCACCGTTTGCAGCCAGCGCAGCAGCGAATGGGGATCGGCCCGTTGCGCCGCCACATTGACCCGCCGATAGCCGTATTCGGGCGTATCAATCACCGGCGCGAAGAGTCGCTCCGGCGGCGCGGTGGAAAATCCCGCGTTCGGCGCGGCGGACCATTGCATCGGGGTGCGCACTCCGTCGCGGTCGTTCAACCAGATGTTATCCCCCATGCCGATCTCGTCGCCGTAGTACAGGAACGGCGAGCCGATGAGCGTCAACAAGATCGAATGAGCCACCCGCAGCCGCGCCGGATCGTTCCCCAGCAACGGCGCGAGCCGCCGCCGAATGCCCAGGTTCAACCGCATGCGCGGCTCCGGAGCGTAGAAGTCCCACATAAACGCCCGCTCCTCCGGCGTGACCATTTCCAAGGTCAACTCATCGTGGCAGCGGAGGAACGTGCCCCATTGACAAGCGTCCGGTAGCGGCGGCGTGCGGGCCAGAATCTGCTCAATGGGGGTACGTTTGCCCTGCGCCAGCGACATAAAGATGCGCGGCATCAGTGGGAAGTGGAAGTTCATGTGCATCTCATCGCCATCGCCGAAGTAAGGGCGCACTTCTTCGGGCCATGAGTTGGCCTCCGAAAGGAGCATCGTCCCCGGCGCGTAAGCGTCCACCAACGCCCGCAGCCGTTTGAGGTAGGCGTGCGTTTCCGGCAGATTCTCGCACGAAGTACCCTCGCGCTCGTACAGGTACGGCGGCGCGTCAATGCGCAGCCCGTCCGCCCCCTGATCAACCCAGAATTGGAGCACCTTCATCATCTCCCGCTGCACCGCCGGATGATCGTAGTTCAAATCCGGCTGCTGGCTGAAGAAGCGATGCCAGTAGTACGCGCCCCGCAGCGGATCGTAAGTCCAATTGGAGCGTTCCGTATCCACAAAAATAATGCGTGCCTCGCGGTACTTGGAATCGTCCGCACTCCACACGTACCAATCACGATACTTGGCATGCTGCGGGTGGCGAGGGTCGTGCGAGGCTTGAAACCACGGGTGCTGCTCGGAGGTGTGATTGGGGATCAACTCCACGATCACCCGCAGGTCGCGCCGATGCGCCTCCCGCACCAGCGCACGGAAATCCTCCAACGTGCCGTAATCGGGATGCACGTCGTAGTAATCGCTCACATCGTAGCCGTCATCAAACAACGGCGAGGGGAAAATGGGCAGCAGCCACAAAGCCGTCACCCCTAGCTCTTGCAAATAGTCCAGCCGGGCCGTCAGCCCCGGCAGATCGCCGATGCCGTCGCCGTTACTATCGGCGAAAGCCCGCACATACACCTCGTAGAAAATCGCGTCCTTGTACCAATCATTCGTCATAACTAGGTCCTCACATTGCGGAACAAAGCCGGTGAGCGAAGGTACTCTCGCCCACCGGCCTCAAGATCGCCAACGACCTACGTCGGCCCCTAACTGCTCGGGGTCGGCAGATACTTCGCCAGCTTGTGCGCCAGGTTGGAAAGCGGCATGCTCTGCAACCAGATTTTCCCGCTGCCGCTGATGTTCGCCAGGAACAGCCCCTCGCCGCTGAACAGCATGTTGGAGATGCCCTTAACGCGGGTGATGTTGTAATCAATCGAGGTTTCGAAGAAGGCAATGTGTCCGGGATCGACCAACATCATCTCGCCGGGCTGGAGCGTGTACTCGCGGATTTCGCCGGGGATTTCGAGGAACACATACCCGGGGCCGGTTATCTTCTCCAAGATGAACCCCTCGCCGCCGAAGAACCCCGCCCCCAACTTCTTGCGGAAGTGCATCTCCAGCTTCACCGAAGATTCGGCGCACATAAACGCATCCTTCTGGCAGATGAGACTCTGCCCCGCCGCGAGCTGGAACCCCACCACCTTGCCCGGAGCTTCCGGCGCAAACACAATCAACGCCCCCGGCTGATGGCTGACGTAAGTGGTCATAAACAGCGATTCCCCGGCTAACTTGCGCCCCAACCCCTTGAGCAAACCGCCCTTGGTGTTGGTCTTCATCTCGATGTTCCCCTTCATCCAGGCCATCCCGCCGGCCTCCGTGTAAACAGCCTCGCCCTGATCCAGGTAAACATCAAGCGTCTGCATCACCGTGCCGTGTAACTCGTACCTCATCGTGCCCTCCTTAACTTGGTGAAAGAAAAAACTCTTAGCTGCTTCATTATAAGAGAGATCGGCAGAGATGGCAACAAACAGCCCGGCACACGTGGAGTTTGCTTTTCTGCGCCACCGGCTATAATGATTGTGTAGCTGGTGGTGCGTTTTAGGCGGATGAGGTCACGGTTTGACAGGATAACTCAAGTTGCCACCTGAAAGCGAGAACAAAACGGCTCGCTTTGAGTGCAAATCCAGCGGCGGTAACTGCGTGAATGGATTACTACGGGGCTTGGTGGTGCTGGAGAAACTTTGCCCCACCCCGCGTGCAACGGACACGGTTACATTGTGGGGCAAGGTTGGGCGGGGTGTGTAGGGTGGTTGCCCGTTGAGAGCATGACCGGTTGGAGTTGCTAACGGGCTTGAGAGCGGAAATGGATCGTGCCGATGCAAGCGATCACTATTCCTCTGGCGGTGAATTAAGCTTGACAATGAACCCTTCCATCCCGATTTGCACGGCGTCAGCATGACCTTTGGTCGCTCCGGCAACTGTGGTAAGCTCTTGG
>WFQZ01000059.1 GCA_015486785.1 Thermoflexales bacterium | reverse complement strand
CGCCGTCACGTGCCACGGCATCTCCGGGTCCACCGAGGCCAGCCACTCAGCCGCCGCCCGCAGCTCCTCATCGGAATCGTTGAGCTGCGGGATCACCAGCGTCGTGACCTCAATCCAGGTAGTCGGGTCGTGGGCCAGCCAGGCGATATTCCGCTTGATCGGCGCGAGGCGCGATCCGGTGTACTCACGATACAGGGACTCGGTGAATCCCTTGAGGTCCACATTGATCCCGTCCAAGTAAGGCGCAAGCATTTCCAACGTTTCGGTGCTCATAAACCCGTTGGAAACGTACACGTTTTTGATGCCCCGCTCGTGGGCCAGCCTCGCCGTATCGTAGGTATACTCAAAAAACACGGTCGGCTCGTTGTACGTGTAAGCGATCACCTCAATCCCTTCCCGCACCGCCAGCGCGACCAATTGCTCCGGCGACAGCGGCTCGCCCATCCACTCACGCCGCCAATCCACCTGCCGCACTTGGGACATTTCCCAGTTCTGGCACCAGCGGCAGCGCAAGTTACATCCATACGTGCCAATCGAGAGCGCCTTCGCGCCGGGGAGGAAGTGGAACAACGGCTTCTTTTCAATCGGATCAACGTGCGCCGCCACCGCCACGCCGTACACAACCGAGTAGAGCGTCCCTTCACGATTCAGCCGCACGCCGCACGCGCCCCACTCTCCCGGCTTCAACGTACAGAAATGCTCGCACACCCGGCATTGCACCGCCTGGTTTTTGAGATGACGCACCAACATCGCTTCTTTAAGCATAGCCACCTCCAAAAAAGAGCCTCGGCGGGGAACCGAGGCTCTTCGTTTGAAACAAGCCCAACCCTAACTTAGCACGCGGCCTCGGATACTCTTACACACCTACGCTTCCGCAGATACTTCCGCCGTTTGTTCCTGGGCTGCTGCCTCTTCCACATCCTTCAAGCTGAAGGCGATCCGCCGATCCGCCGGACGCAGCGAGATGATCCGCGCCTTGCGCCGATCTCCCACCCGCACCACATCCCGCACGTGCGAGATCGGATCGCGGCTCAATTCCGAGACATGGATCAAACCCTCGATATTCGGCACATCAACCAGCGTAGCGAAAGCCCCGTAAGAAGTCACGCTGACGATGCGCACCTCCACCACCTGCCCTTCGTGGTACTGCTCGGCCACGCTTTGCCACGGATCGGGAGATAGCCGCTTCAAGCTCAGCCCCAGCCGCTCTTGCTCCAAGTCCACTTCCAGGATGTAGACCTCAATCTCCTGCCCCACCTGCACAATTTCGGCGGGATTGGTAATCCGTCGCCAGGCCAGCTCGGAGACGTGCAACAGGCCATCCACCCCGTGGATGTTGACAAAGGCCCCGAAGGGCACGATGTTGCGCACGATGCCCTTCTCCACCGACCCGACCTTCAACTGGGAGAGCACCTTGCGCTTGAGATCGCGGCTGCGGAAGCCGCGCCGCTCGGACAAGATCAAGCGGTTGCGTTCGGGCGTGACCTCAATCACGTGCAACTGCATCGTTTCCCCGATCATCCCATCCCAGCGATGCTCCGGGTCACCGGAAGCCACCGCCAACTTCTGGCGATGCACCACCTGGGAGCCGGGCACAAAGCCCCGCAACTGCCCGAAGCGGACGATCAACCCGCCCTTGTTCGTATCCACCACCGTCAAACTCACACTCTCTTGGCTTTCCAGCAGCTTTTGCGCCCGATCCCAATCCTCTTCCTGCTTGGCGCGGGAGAGAGAAACGAGCACCGTATCCCCATCCCGCCCATCGTCCACCACGTAGACTTTGACCGTCTGACCGGGGCGCAAAGCCTCTCGTTCCGTCTTGCTCATTTGTTCCACCTCACGCGGTAAAACAGCGGCATCGCTCTTACCCCCAATATCAACCAGAATCGCCTTTGGCCCAACATCGGCGATCTGTCCTTCGACAATATCCCCTCGCTGAAACTGACTGACGTTTAGATACGCCTCCAGCAACGCAGCCATCGGGTCTGTATTTCGTCCACTGCGGGCGGCTTCTTTCATTACGCATTCTCCTGAGTGATGATCTTTGTCGCCATCCAACCGAAACGCCGGCAAGCGTTGGACAGCGACATCATGGTTTTATTATAGGCATGTTTCTAAGGCATGCAATAATCGCCCCAAATTCCCTCGTCGCCCCGCGATGACAGCCCCTTCACACAAAGAAGTCGGTTTCCACTTCCTGGCTCATCGGCTGAAAGCAGTTCATAAAGTACAACGCCACAACTTGCAGCAAGATCGAAAAGACCGTGAACTGCACGGCGTAACGCGAGAGCCATCCCACGAACGCCGTGGGGAAGATCGCGGAAAGCACGCCCATCGCCACCGAGGCCCCGCAGACCGGCGCACCGATGCCGCACACCTGCAACGCCGTCAACCCCAACGCCGCCGCCACAATCCCGACGACGGAGCTGCCGGAGGTCTTGGCCAGCAACACCCGCTCTTTCACGTTGCGCACAATGCACGTCAGCGTGAGCGCGAAGGAGAGCATAAACAGGATCGGCAACACCATGTACCAGCCATAGAAGGCCGTCTTGGGGATGAGAAAGTAGCTCAAAACGAGCGAGACTCCAAAGGTGACAACACAATAACGGCTCTTGAAAATCTGCACGATATACATAGCACTCTATCCTTGGTAAAACTGGGGATTCATAGATGCTCAAATCCTATGCTAACTTGGCGAAATGGCAAACTTCCTCAACGGTAACGCACCCAAAGCGTCGTATCACGGCGCAGCGTCAAGCGGAACTCCACCTCGCCCCCGGCGGAGCGGGACGGCTGAGGAGAAGCGTCCAGCAGCACCGCGTCCGGCGGCAAGCGGACGATCACCCGCCAAGGCAGCGACTTGATCCCGGCCTGCTTGCGCAGCTCCAAGCGATAGAGCCAACTGCCATCCTTCTGCCGGGTGACCACCTGCGCGGGCAGCGTGTAGCTGAAGTGCAAAGCAGTGCCTTCGCCCAGCGGCAGGAACAACGCTTGAGCGAACACCGCGCACCCGTTTTCCGGCGGGGCCACGATGGCCTCACCGGCCCAGCCTTGCGGGTCGGCCAGCAAAGTGCCGGAGATCGGATGACGGTCGGAACGCAAGCCCGTCGCCCCCGGCGGGACAAAGAGCCGCACATAAGCCCAGTAGCAGCGATCCATCATCTGCGTGTACTCCGGATCGTAGCGCGGACGCATCTCACAGGGATGATCGGCCTGCCCGGTGTGCGTGTAAGTGAGCACCGTCTCGGCCCGTAGCGGCTGACGCAAATCCACCGTATATTGCGCCCGGCGCACAATGCGGGCACTGGCCTTGTTGTACCCCAAATTAGCCTCCACGGGCAACAACAAATCCGCCTGCGGAGCGCGGACACTGCTATCCCAGCCCCGCGCGGCCAACAAAGACTCCGCCGCCGGATCGCTAAAGTACACCTGCAAATGCTTCTCCTCCAGCAGCGTGAGCGACGTCTGCGCCAACCGCAACGGGTCCACCGCCCCGCTCTGCACGCGCTGCAAAGCCGCCTCGGCCAGCGATCCCATAAACGCCTTGCGCTTGCGCCACCAATCCCCGTTCATCTGCCCGTCTTCCGGCTTCCAGGCGTGATAGATGTACGTCAACAGCGAATCACCGGTAACCGGCTGCGATTCACCGGGCACGCGCAGCGGGCCGAGCGCGTCCACCAGAGCCTTGGCCGCAGCCTGATCCGCCGCCAGCACGCCGGTGATCGTCACCGCGTGCCCCGGACGATACAGCGCAATCGCCTGTCGCGCCGAGGTGGGGAAATCCGGCGACCAGTTGCTATCGCGGAAGACCCACAAATCCAGCCCCATAAACCGCTTGAACGGCTCCGGCGCCAGAGGATACGGCTGCGAAAAATCATCCACCGCGTAGCTATCGCGGAACGTCATTGAAAGCACCTCGCCTCCGGCGATCCGCACCTCTCCCACGCCGGTGATAAATCCCCCACCGGGGCGCAACTCATCCTCGTTGAGCGCCAACGCCAAGTAAGTGCGCGGCGATTCGCGGCTGCCCAACAGCGCGGGCGCGACCGTGCTCCAAGCCAAGCCGTCGTACAGCAAGGGCAGACCTCGCCCCAGCTTGTCCAGCGGATCGCGCACAGATTGCGGATACCAATCCCGGTGCAACGAACCGTAAGCCGTCCGCGCCTCGGCGATCAGAGACTGCACGTGCGGCGCATCCTCCTGCACCGCCGGCAAAACCTCCGCGAGCGACGCCGTAGCCGAGGCATCCGATTGCAGCGCGTGCAGCGCGGGCGACACATCCTCCCACAACACCACGCCGCTCTCCGAAAGCGTATCGGCCAGCGTCAACCAAGCCGGCGCATCCGCCAGCAGCGGGCCGACGCGCGGCACAGCTCCCAAGCGCGGGCCGAGTTGCGCCAGCCAACCAACCCGCCGCCGCAACTTCACAATATCCCCCCTCGTCCCGCGCAAGATAAGCTCCACCGCCTCCGGGTCGATCTCCGACGGCTGCCGCGCGGCCAGCGATTGCAACTGCCGCGCTTGGCGGAGCAGCGAAAGCGACGTGGCCGCCACGCTCCCCAGCCAGATGCCCAGCAGCAACAATCCGCCCAGCAGCAACCCCAGCCCAATCCTGAACTCCGTGCGATTTCTCAAGGACATAACACCCCCTCACCGACGATATGACACTGCGGACGACCGGCAAGCCACGTTTCCCACGCCGACGCATCCAGCCCCAGGCTGGCCCGGTAAGACGGCTGCGCCAACGCCAGAGCACGATTGAGCACCGTCACATCGGGGCGCAGATGATAAGCCGCTTGCCCGTACCACAGCGCAAACGTCTGTTTATCCTGCTCCACGAGCAGCACCGCGTCAGGCGGAGCCTGGGCCAGCACGCCGCGCATCCACGCAACCGCCGCCGTATCGTGATGCAAAGTCAGCGTGCCCCAGTTGCTCACCAGCAAAAACAGCGGCAGCAACAACATCCCCCACTCGGCCCGTGGG